>JBKJYP010000192.1:0-11161 GCA_046715695.1 Actinomycetota bacterium
TTCGGGTTTGGAATCGAGGATGATATTTAGCTAGGACTGCTTCCTCAGTTTCTCGAGCAAGGTCCTGAGGGTCGGGAGCTGATTGCGATCCTTCTCCCGGCCGGTGGCCTCCTTGGATCTGATGACATCCGCAAGGGCCGCCACCCTCACCTCAAGCCCATCGATATCGAACACGACCGCAGATCGAACGAGGTCTGGATACCCATCGGTGCCTGAAGGCCGGAACACAACTTCCAACGGACCGTACTTAGTTACCAGTATCCAGATCCGATCGGAAGCCAACTCTTTAGCATCGAAGGATCGGTCCACGCCTATCTCTTTCCGTGGATCCCACTCCTTCGCTTCGAGCCGCTGCAAAGCACGAGACAGTCGGATGAGGTTCTCCTGATCGGCCGCTGGACAGATATCCAGATCCTCTGTCCGAAGGGGCGATCCGTGGAAAGTGGCGGCTAACGCACCGATCACGACGTAATCAACCGCAGCCTGATTCAAGCCCGCCAGGATCCGCTCAGCGAACAGAGGCTCAGCCTCCCGCATCGACCCTTCGCGCCTTCTGTGCCCACTTCTCGGTCAGGAGCATCCGGCGATTGGCCTTGAGGCGTTCCTTCGGCGTCATCGCCAGCCATCGCTGGAAAAGCGCCTCCTCTTGAGGGTCGATACTCTCGAGAGCGATCACGAGACGGAATCCGGTCTGCTCCAGGGCTTTGGTGACGCTCTCCAAGGTCGGCGATCGAGTCGCCGTTTCCCAGCGCGCAACCACAGGTTGTTGGGTCCCGAGGCGCTCGGCAAGTTCCGCTTGAGAGATCCCAGCTCTTTTCCGAGCCTCGCGGATCAGATGCCCACCGTGCATGGAGCCATTATAACCGTTTGGTTATCACCCAGGCGGCCCGCTCCCATCTGGCAGCCGAATCACGTGCGGTCGCGGCGCGACCATTGGCACGGCTCCGACCACGACCAGCGCCGCCCCCGTGTAGACGAACTCGGTGCAGTTGCAGTCCTCCTGGGACGACGTACCGGCGAAGAGGATGCCGAGGATAACGAGGGGTATCCCCAACCATCTGCGCTTCCACCCGCCGCCGCGCCATCCCCATAGGACACCGACGGTCCCCGCGGCGAGGACGACGACCCCGATGATCGTGGGGATGGTGATCGCCTGGCTCTGGGGACAGGCCGTGAACTGCTCCGGCACCTGCTCTTCGGGGTCATAGGTGATCCTGGCCTTGTCGCCGACAGTGAGTTCGTCCTCGTCACCGCAGTAGATGACGCCCGAAGCCGTTGCCGGGATGCCGAACGAGTCTTCGTAGTCGAGGTCGACGACGGCATGTCGAGATAAACCCCTGCCTCCCCCCTTGATGTCGACCTTCGTGACGGTGGCAATCGTTTCCACTCCCCGAGCTGCCAACACTCTGGCGTCGCGGGCCTCGGCCGGTGCACCTACCGACACGGCCATCCCAGCCACCATCAGGACGATCCCCAGGAACATCATCGGTCGATACCTCCCGCTAGACACGAAGCCAACCTCATCGTTACTCCGAGACCTGCGGGAGCGCGGGTTGAACCAGGGGGTCCTGGATCGCGACCGGCGCCGGCGATAGATGCAAGCGCACCGAAAGAACCATCCACAAAACTCCGACCCCTACGAGCAAGAACGCGGATGTGGACTCGGTGTTCCAGGCGAAGCTGCCGAATGCAGATAGGCCGATGAGGATCCGATCGAACATCGGCACCAGCCTGAACCGCGACACGGCAACGGTTAGGCAGATGAGACCTGCGGCGAAGCTGAGCGTTCCGATGATTGCGAACTCCACCAGCCAGCTCAGCACGTAGGCGACGGGCCCGACGATGATCAGTATCCGAGCGGCTCGACCCACACCCTTTGCTTCACGCAGGCGGGAATGGAAGTTGCTCGAGACGAAGGAGACGACGACGAGGCCAGCACCTATCCCCATGATCGGCAGCCAACCGTTGGCGTTCTTCTCGAGTCCGAACCAGCCGGCGTTCATCGACCCGATCGCTCCTCCGGCCACGGCATAGATACCTGCACCGAATAGAGCCAAGGCGAGCCGCACCGGTGCGGTCAGGCTAATAAGACTTCATCGATCGCGACCTCCCTGGTTGCAACCCTATGCCCGCCTGTAATGAAGTATGGGGATAGTCGAAGACGGCCTTGCGTCGGTCGGGGTCGTAACATCTCCCCAACTCACCTCAACAGGCAAAGGGGAATCTAGTGAGACTCAAGAAGAACGGTTTGGCCACAAAAGTTTTCCGGGGCTTCCTCCTCGGCTGTGTTCTCTCTGCGGGCACGCTCCTCGCGCCGGTAGGAGCCCAAGCTCAAGAGGTCGTCGTATTCAGCGACGACTTCCAGAACAACCCCGGTGATCGGTGGAGATCGGGCGGTCTGCAGAATGCTTGGGAGTTCATCTTCGAGGGGACCAACCGCGTTCTAGCGGACTCCCCTACCCGGGAATACGAGATCGGCACCGACTCGTACATAGCCATCTACAACCCCGTGAACCTCTCCGGGCAGCCCAACTGCAGGGTGCTCTTCAACCTCCGTCTCGACCTAGAGGCCGACAAGGACTTCCTCAAAACAGAGGCTTCGACGGACGGCCAGGGATTCGTGCCGATCAGCCAGTTGACCGGAGACACAGGAGGAGCGTTCCAAGCCCAGGACAAGAATCTCGGAACCTACGCGGGGCAGCCGCAGGTCTGGATCCGTTTCCACCTGACAGCCGACAACGTCGACACCAACGACACGGGTGCAGAGATCGACGACGTCAGGATCGTCTGCGGGGCCGCAGCCACGCCCACACCTTCCCCGAGTGAGTCCGTCTCGTCGACTCCCACAGCGGTCCCTGCCCCAAGTCCCACCGCGAGCCAGAGCCCGACTCCAACGCCGACCGCCGGCACATGCACGAGTGGCAACCCATGTGCCACCAACACCACTGGGTCGGTGAAGTCCGTGCGCGGCGGCAAGCTCAGGATCTCCGGTGGAGTCACCCCCGCTGTGCCCGGTGGGAAGGTCCTGGTGATCCTCTTCCGAAAGAAGGACGGCAAGTTCAGGAAGGTCGCCTCCAAGACCGACGAGCTCAACACCGAGAGTCGCTTCTCGGTCACGATGAACAGACCGGCCCCCGGGAGATGCAAGGTGATCGCGTCGTTCCTCGGGGACGCCGGGCACCAAGCCTCCGCGGCTGGAACGAAGTTCAACTGCTAGGTCGAGGACAGGAGCAGAGATGAGCAAGCGGGAGAGAGACGTTGAGAAGTCCTATTCGAACGAGGAAGTCGTCGCGAAATTGCGACGGCTAGCCGATGCTCTCGAGAAGGAGACGGCCTTCCGGATCCAGATCGCCGGCGAGCGGGTCCGCGTTCCAGCCCGCGCTGAGTTCTCCATCGAGCACGAACGCGGTGACGATGAAGAGGAGATCGAGTTCCAGCTGAAGTGGAGCCTCGACGGCGAGGATGAAGATTCCGACGACGCCGAGGATGACGCACCGGTCGTCTGACCCCGCCGATTCACCTCATCAACGGGTCAAGTCGGTCGCGTCAGCTCGGCGAAGACGATCACGTTCTCCGCGTAGTGGCCATCCGACCCGAACCTGCCTCCACAGGTGATCAATCGCAACGACGGCGCAAGTGTGTTTCCGTAGACACGTCGCGTCGGGAACTTGGACTTCGGCACCTGGATCACGTGGGTCACCTCGAACGTGTGGATCAGTCCGCGCTTGTCTTCGACGATCACGGGGTGACCCGGCAGGAGCCAGTCAAGATCGACGAACACCGCGGGGCCGGTCCGCGAGTCGACGTGGCCGACGATGACCGCAGGACCCCGCTCCCCCGGCCTCGGCCCTCCCGAGTACCACCCTGTCTCATCAGGGTCGCTCGGAACCTCGAGCTCGCGGGCCGGCGTTAGTCCCAGCGATGTGACATCGGCCATGAGGCCGATGCTCGGGATGACCACCCGGCGAGGCTCCGACGGACGCAACTCCGTCCCGCCCGCCGTTCGACCCTCGGCTTGCGCCAACTGCAGAGCCGCGATCGCTGCGAGGTTAGAAACCTTGCTCGCCCGCGTCTCTCGGACGAACAGGAAAGCACTGGCCACACCTAAGTAGAAAACCAGCGCCACGACGGCTCCCTTGAGAGCCGGGAGAGGGTTGTTCCGGCTTCTCGGAGCCGGAACCCGATACCTGACCGGGAGTTTGTGCCCGACCAGACAGAAACCTTCGACCTCGTTGACGAAACCTCGGCAGGCGGGACAGAAGCTCGAGCGCGCCACTTGACTCGACAATGTCGGGAGCGCTACCTGCCGGCCTTGAACCTGCGACTACCGACGACCGCGCCGAAGGCTGCGGAGAGAACGGCGCCCCCACCAAGCAAGAGGTACGGGAGTGAGCCCGCCGTGCCACCAAGACCAGAGTCGACCGCGCCCTGAGGGTCGTCGTTGTTCCGGTTCCGATCGCGCCTCTGCCCATCGTTGCCGGCGCCGTCGGACGGGAGGTCCTCACAAGCTATGCCGTCGCCATCTTCGTCCAGCCCGTTGGGATCGCTCGGGTCTTGATCCAAGATGACCTGAGCCTGACCCTGTGTAGAGAAGTCCTCGCAGCTCACGTCCTGAGCCATGGCGTACGGCTGGAGGAACAACAACATCAGGAACGCGATCGCCGGCACGCTTAGGGCTCGCTTCATGAGGTCCCCTTTCTCTACGAGACTGATCGCAGGCATCTATGCCCGCCTTGGTTGCAGGCTAAGCCCTCCTGAAGGTCCTCCGGGAGGTTGGCCTGGTGGATGTGCGTGTGGAGGGCGGGCTGAGCCCGGGGGCCTTTCCATATCCGGAGGAATCCGGAACGTCTGGGCGAATCAACCTAGCGATGCAACGAACGTCGAAGGGCATGAAGCAACTCCTCGTGGTCTCTGCTGGAGCTTGTCTCCTGCTCCTGTCGGCCGCCGCGTCTGGGTCCTCCTCCCCTACGGGAGGAAACCGGAGCGGGGGCATCCACAAGGTGACCGCTGAGCAGGGCGCCCTGCCGGTCCTATGGGTATGGGCTCCTGCGGATATCGAGATCCGCAAGGGTGAGAAGGTCAAGTGGATCAACGACACCGGTGCCGAACATGCGATCCGCCCTTGGGACGGCCCCTGGGATGTCTATGAACAACTCGACGCCGGCACATCGGTCTCTATGAGGTTCGACAAGCCGGGGATCTACAAATACAGGTGCGACGTGGATCTCCACTCCGACGTCATCTATCACGGAGAAGAGGAAGACAGGACCTGCGTAGGGATGTGCGGGACGATCACCGTCAAGTGATCGTCAGAAACTGACGCCGGCGCTCTCGCCGATGGTGGCTTAGGTCGCGTTCTGCACGATCATCTGCTGACCACCGGTCGCAACAAGCCTTCCGTCCTCCGACCAAACCGCCGCGTAACCTCCGATGACGCCGTCCACTCCGATCGGCGACTCCGTCGATGACAGCAACCACTCACTATCGCGAGCTGATTGGTGGAAGCGGACGGCTAGATCCATGCTCGGCGCGATGAATGGGAAGGGCCCCTCGTGCGCGACCGCCGCAGCGGGGTAAAGCATGGTGTCGATGAGGATCAGTGAACGAGCTGCATCGATGTATGGGTCCTCGAACGTCGACACCGGACGGAACCGGTTCCATGTCCGCCACAGGGGATGCATGATCGGATGCTCATCCCACCGTCCCGTCCAGGTGACCGGCTTGTTCTCGAGGTTGTCCCAGAACGGGAATGGGGCCTTGTCGGGGAAATGGATCTCCTCGCTCGAGCGGAGCTCGGCGGGAGCCGGGACCTCTGGCATGTGAGCTTCGTTGAAGTCTGCGCCTCCAGTCGGGGTCGCGGTCCACACCAGGGCCTCCAGGATCTGTCGGCCGTCCTGGTTCATCTCCACCCGGATGGCTTCGGTACGACGGGACTGCCGCAGCGACTTCAGGGTCATCTCGGTGACCTCGCCCGACCGACCCGGGTGCAGGTAGTGGCAGTAATAGGCGATCGGGCGCTCGTGGATGGTCTCGGCCCCCACCGCAGCCAGCGCGATCGCAGAGAGATAGCCCCCGTTCGGGGTCCAGAAATCCCAGTCGGGACTGACCTTGGCGGTGTAGGTGCCGTCCTTGCCCGAGACCTCGGTGTCGGCTCTCAGGTCTCCCATGACTCTCCTCCAGGCTCCGTTTTCAGGTCTTATCCCTTAGGCGTGAAAGTCGAGGGAACACCCGTGGCTCGAGCCGGAACACTAGGTGAGCCAGGTCGAGTTGTCGCCCGGTGGAGGGGAATAGACACACAAGGTCCCAGTCTTCACAGCCGCCGACAGGTGCGCTCCGATGGTCGGATCCGATTCCTCGATCCTCTTGATCGCAGCCCTGAGGGCCTTGGTGACGTTGACCCGGGCCCTCTCCGTCGTGGAGGGGGTGCGACGAGCCCGTCCCCCGAGGCCGGTGGCCCGGGTGAGCTCGGCCATCAATGCCTCCATCTCGATCTCGAGTTTGGCTGCGCGCTCACCGTCGGACCATCCTCGCGCCTCGTCGATCTCCTCCCTTAGCTCTTGGACCCGGCGCCGGTAATCCATACGCGCTCTCTCATCGAGGACCTCTTCACCCGAGTCCTTAGGCAGAGGCGCTTGAGAAGGATCGCCTCCGGCCAGATCGCCGGCCGCTATCTCGACCCCGGGGTTCTTCAGGAGCTGAGCCAGATAGGCGAGGCCGACAGAATCTCGCAGATGCACAGGATGATCCTCGGCCCCCACCGTCCAGACTTCGCCTTCTTTCGTGAAGATCCACCGGGTCCGGCGGGCATCGGGCGAGGTGGGCGAAGTCAAAGGCCCAGCCTGCTTGCCATCGGAGATGGATCGACGCACCAATGCTGCATGCCGCCCCATCTGAAGCCTTTCGAGATCATCCGCCGCCTCATGGAGCAAGAGCGCTCCCCTGTTGGGATCTCCGCGATCCAAGACGACCCTCCCGTACAACCATTTGGCCTGGGCGGCCGAGAGGTTCGCCCCTTTGTCCCCGATCTCAGCCATCACCGAAGCGAACAGTCTGTCCGCGGCCTCATGGTTGCCCGAGGCAACTTCCGAGGCGGCCACCAACGGGTCTGTGGGAGCAAGGTTGAAAGCCCTCCACCGCATCTCACGTGAGTGGCGCACCAGATGGGGTCGGAGAGCGGCCAACGCTTCGAACTCGCCACTGATGATCAGACCTTCAGCAGCCATGAACATCTGTGCCACCCAACCCAGAGACGGCTTGGGGTCTTCGTTGCCTTCAACCTCGAGCGCGATATGCAGGCAATCCGAAGCGTCTCCGATCAAGGCTCGGTGGAGTGCCAGCGACCCACGATGTGGGCCGAAGAACGCTCCGGGAACCGCCTCCTCGTCGCCCCGGACGAAATACTCGCGCGCCTTTTCCCACTCGCCCATCCTCTCGAACACGAGTCCGATCCACGTGTAGGACTCAGCAACCCAGGGCATCTCGTTCGCCTGACAGAACCTGAGATCGTCCTCAGCACCGACGAGGGCGTGATCGAAATCGGCCTCGCGCAGCAGGTCGAAGGCTCCTTTCCAACGCGCCGAGAACAATGTCGCTCCAGGGTGGCCAACCTTATTGGCGAGAGAATCCAGTTCTGAGTGGACAGCCTGGGCCTCTTCCCAACTACCCGAGACCACCATGCTGAACTGCACGAAGCTCAGCACAGTCGCAAGGGCCCACAGGGCACCGGCACTGCGCAGTACCTCGCTCGCCTCGAGACCAACTTCAACGCATCGTTTCTGCTCGTTGAAACACCAGTGGTGCACCGCTCTCGAGCTGCGGGCGGTCCAGTACACACGCTGATCCGAGAGATCCTGGGCCAGCGCCTCTGCCGCTTCAAGTGCGCCCACAGCGTCCTCGTACTGCCCGAGCCATGAGAACGCGACCCCTTGAAGCGAGAGAAGGAGCCCTCGTGACCTCGTCGGTTCAGGAGATGACCGAAGTCCCCGCTCGAGGGCCGCGAGGGCCAGATCCCATCGTCCGTTCCACGTGTGACGATCGGTGACCGCGAGGCTGACGCGGGCAACCATGTCTGAATCCGACTCCGCTTCGGATATCTCGAGAGCTTGGCTCCAGGCCCTCATCGCGTCCTCCCAGCGTTGCATCCCTCGCAACGCGCGGCCCAGCTTGAACAGCAGCCGGCCACGCTCCCGTCCCTTCGCTTCGACCAACCCGAGGGCCAGCTCGAAGGCACGGGCGGCTTCCTCGGATCCGCCGGTAGACATCGCATGGTCGGCCGCGGCCTCCAAGTAGCGGACCGTCATCGAGAGGTCGGCAGCCGCCCCTGCTTGATACATGTGGTGCGCCAGTTCCGAAACGCGATCCCGCGCCGCCTCCGGTGAGCTCGATTCGATCGCTTGGGCGATCTTCAGATGGAGCATCTGCCTGCGGGGAAGCGACACCTCTGCCAATAAGGTCTGTCGTACCAACTCGTGAACAAATTGATAACGAGCCTCGCGCGAGTGCGGCACGACATCGATCAGTCGGGCCCTCTCGGCCTCCTCGAGAGACGACATCAGATCGGTCTCCCCCACGACACCGTCGAGCAAAGAGAAATCGAAGACACGTCCCATCACCGCGGCTGCCGTAAGGCACATCCGTGTGTCTTCTCCGAGCCGCTCGACCCTCCGGCCGATCACCAGGCGGATGCTCTCAGGGACATCGGCCTCTTCGAGATCGACGTCGTCCTTCCAAATACCGGAAGGGTCTAGGAGCCGGCCTTCTTCCATCAGGTGTCGGAAGACCTCCTCCACGAAGAAGGCGTTGCCCTCGGTCTCGTTATAGATGGCGTCGACGAGGGGCGGTGGTGGTGGTGAGCCGGCGAGCCTCTGCAACATGAGCGAGACGTCCTCACGGGACAGCCTCTTAAGAGAGACCCGGTGTGCCTTGTGAGCGCGGATGAGTTGTTCCAATGTGTGGGCGAGCGGACGACCGACCGCGAGCTCCACATCTCTGTAAGTGCCGGCGATCAATAGAGGCAGGTCCCGGCTCGTCCCTGCGAGGTGTTCGAGCAACTGGAGGGTGGCTTCATCGGCCCAGTGGAGATCGTCCAAAACCAACATGACCGGACTCAATGCTGCGGCTCTCGCTACGTAGCGACTCACGCTGTTGAAGAAGAAGCGCCTGGCCTGGTCCTCCGGCAGCTCCGCGGGTGGAGGCATGTCCGGGAACATGGTTCTCAACTCTGGATATAGGCGTGCCAACTCGGGACCCGAGTCGCCCACCAACTCCTGGAACACATCGCGCGGGATGGTCCTCGCGGTCCCCTCGAGGATCTCGATGAACGGAGCGAAAGGCATGGCCGTCTCGAGCTCATAACTGTTACCGGAGAAGACCACGAAGCCACGACGTCTCGCTTCGTCCGCGAGTTGGTTCGCGAGACGCGTCTTGCCGACCCCCGGCTCCCCTCCGATCATGACGGTGGTGCCGTGGCCCTTGAGCGCGCGATCCAACTGTCTATCGAGTTGAGTCATCTCCGCTTGGCGGCCGACGAACGGGGTCTGATCGAGTGAGAGGGCGACCCGGTTCTCTCCTCTGGCTTCGAAGAGTCGCCACTCATCGGGGAAGCCACGTAGGCGGTTCATGCCCTGGTCGGTCAGAACGACATCGCGCAGGGTTCCGACCAACTCTTTGACTATCGAAGAAACGAGGATGGTGCCCCCCTCGGCCAGGGCCGAGATCCGCGCCGCAGCGTTCACCGCCTCGCCGAAGAGGTCGCCTCTCTCTTCGATGACCTCCCCCGCGTTGATCCCGATCCTTATGGATACCGGGTTCGATCCGGGACCGATGCCCGGAGCTGCTCGCTGGATCGCGATCGCGCAATGGATGGCCTGACGTGGCGAAGCGAACGATGCGAATATCCCATCGCCCAGAGCTTTGACCACCACGCCCTCGTGTTCTCCGACCAGGAGTGAGATGGTCTCCTGTGCGGCCCGAAGCACGCGCTGGGCCTCGTCATCGCCTTAGCGCGTGCGCATCTCTGTGGTCCCCTGGACATCGGTGAACATCACCGTTGCGAGGGTCGCTCCGCTCTGTACCATCTCTCCCCTCAGCCTAGGCACCAACTGGACCTGCCTAGGCTAAGACACCGGCCGGAAGGGTCGACAGGGCCCCATCCCGAACCCGACTCGCTCGCGGCCCAAAGAGAAGGCCCCCGCGAGTAAAGGCTCATGAGCGATCTCGACACCGATAGCGACGATGATCTTGTTCTTCGAGCTCCCCACCCAATGGAATGAGTACTTCTGTTCCGAGACTGTGACGGTGAGGTTGCCTTTCCCGTAAGTCACTTCCTGATGGATCCCCCCAGGTACCGGGGCCGCCCCTTCGGCATCAACGATCAATCCCGACACCGTGGGCTTGCTAGCGTTCACTCGGGCGCTGGCGTCTGGTGAAGCGCTGGTGATGCGCCCACCGGAAGGCGGCTCCACATCGAAGATCAGCTCTTTGGCGCACTCACCCTTGCCGGGGTGGATCTCCATCTGGATCCAATAGGCCCCGAAGTCTTCGGCCGGGTTCGACTCGAGTGGGATCAATTCATAGGACCACGAACACGACTGCGCTATGACTTCCCCCGGTCCCGGCTCACCGGCGTCTTCGCATCCGAGTGGGTTCGCTCCGATCAATGGGCCTGTCGTGGTTGGCGGATCTGAAGCGTCTTGGTCACCCGGTTGAAGAGCTTTCACAGGTGAACCCATCCCACTACTTATGGAGAGGACCACCAGAGTGAGAAGAGCTAGCGGTCGTAACCCCTTCCGGTCGCTCATACCTGATTGGTTGCACGACGTGGCTCAGTCACCTCTCCCCCACCTCGACTCCGATGCTCCCTTGACATATTCCTATATCGGAATATGATGCTCCGATGGCAAGAGCAGCTACCACAGCGGATGCGTTCAACGCAGTGGCCGAGCCCCGGCGTCGCCAGATCCTCGATCTCTTGGCGTCGGGGGAACGGTCGGTGAGCGACCTCGTGGGGCTCTCGGGCCTGGCCCAACCGCAGGTCTCCAAGCACCTCAAGGTGCTGCGAGAGGTGGGCCTCGTTGAGGTCCGGGACGAAGGCAGGCGCCGCCTCTACCGGCTGAACGGGGACCCCCTCAAGCCGATCCACGACTGGGTCAAGAACTACGAG
>JBKJYP010000193.1:0-4875 GCA_046715695.1 Actinomycetota bacterium
GGACCCTCGATCTCGTGAATGCGGTCAAGGAACTGATCAAGCCGTAACCAAAGGTTCCACCGAACAGCCCAGAAAGGGGCCCCGTTGCGGGGCCCCTTTCCTTTGGGCCATTTCCTTCTACAGAGGGAGTTCGCGGCCCTCCGGCCAGATCGGGCACAGCGGCTTGAACTTGCACCACATGCAGTTGGCCTCGGCCCGGGGGTTGAACCTCTCAGCCAGTGCGTCGTCCATCAGTTCGGGGAGCGTCTCGAGCACGACCTTGGCCTCGTCGACGGTCTGACAGCGTTTGGCGACCTCGCCTCTGCTGATGACTGCTGGATAGACGAGCTGCATCGAGACCGGTTCACCCAGGTCGATCAGGTCCTGATCCGACGTGGCGGCGAGGTAATAGATCGCTAGCTGCAACGACTCCTTGGCGTCGTTCCAGTGCATCGGGCTACGGGAGGTCTTGTAGTCCGTCACGACGATCTTCTTGCCGATCGAATCCACGCGGTCGATACGACCGGTGATCACGTGACCGTCGAGGTTAACGCGGAACCTCTTCTCGACGAGCTTGGCTCGGCCGGGCTTCAGGAAACGGTTGTAGCGTTCGATCATCGCGAGGCCGTCGTGGTGGAACTGACGAGCCATCGCTCTGTTGGGGAACACCGATGGGTCGAACATCTCGTTGAAGCGCGCCATCGCGGTCGTGACGTCCGTCACCGCCTTGCCGGGTGTCTCCCACTCCTCGAAGACCTTGTGGACCCAAGTGCCGAAGGACATGTTGTGCGACGTATCGGGATCGAGGCCCAATACGACCTGGCCCAGATACTGGAGACCGCAGTTCTCGAACGTACCGATGCGCGAGTAGCTCGTCCGGAGTTTGTCGATAGGAACGTCGTCATCCCCGGGATGTTGCGACCGGATCGGAACCGCGCCCTCGCTCCAATCCCAACGCCACCACCACTGGGCCGGATCGGCCGCGGCGCATGTCGGGTCGAGCCGGTGGATCAAGGTGATCGCCTCCATGGCGGCGATCCGGGCCACCGGGGACGCTTCGGTGTCACCGATGACGCGCCGGGCTCGACCGGCAGCCTCGCTGAAGGTCAGGGGCGGCGGGTCTGGGGTGTCTTCGATCTCGAGCTCGCCCACGATCTCGTCGAGGAACCTGCTCGGCGCGGCGCGGCGAGAGGGCCCGGGTGAGGTCGTAACGATGCACCGCTCGCGAGCTCTGGTGAGAGCGACGTAGAGCACACGCCTGTCCTCGGCCTCGGCGCGCTTGGCGCGAGCTACGGCCGAGTCGTCGTCGATCACGTATGGGTCGAAGAGACCTTGGGCGCGGCGGCCCTTGGGGATGGCTCCCTCGGTGATGCCTGCGACCGCGACGATGGACCACTCCCGTCCGCGCGCCGCGTGGAAGGACAGCACCTCGACCCCCGCTCGGCGTCGCTCTGGTGGAAGCCACGGATCGGAGCCGAAGTCGGCTCGACTGATGGCTTCCAGATATCGCTTGAGGGTTGCATCCCCCCGTCGCCGCTCGACGAAGCGACCCAGAGCGCGGGAGAAAGCGACGAGAGCGTCGAGATCACGGTTGGCCGGATGCGACAGGCTCGTGCGTGCATCCGCGACGAGTCGCTTACAGAACAACGAGCTATCCCAGATCTGCCAGAAGGTCTCATCGGCGGGAGAATCCTCAGTCGCCGCCACCAGGTCCCGCAGGCGGACAAGCGCGCGCACGTCATCGGCCCCCGGGGCCTCGTCGGGGATAGCTTCGATGAACCCCGAAAGGGGTTTTCCGGCGAGGCGGCTGAGCCGTTCGAGCTCGCGGACGGTCGAGTCGGGCAGGCCTGCGAGAGGTGAGCGGAGAAGCTCGAGCAGGTCGTCTTCATCGAAGCTCGGGTCGTACGCGAATCGAGCGAGGTCGATCACCGCCCGCACGGCGGGCTCTCGTTCGAGTGGGCGGTCGGGGGCCGAGAGTGTGAACGGCACCTCGACCGCGATCAACGCTCGCTCCAGAGCTGGAAGCATCGACCGGGGCGAGGTCAATAGGATCGCCATGTCTTCGTAATCGATCCCGTCGGCGAGGTGCGCGTGCCGCAATGCCCGGGCGATGGCCTGGACCTCGGCACCCAGGCTCGGGTGTCGCTGGGCTTCGAGGATCGACCCGCCGACGTACTCGGTCGGGTGATGATCGGCACGCGAACCGCTGCCGACGAATGCAACGGTCTTCTCGCCGATCTCGGAACCGAGGCGATAACTCGTGGGCAACACGATGTGTGCGGTAGGGCCGAAGGCCTCATCGAGCCCCGCGAGCCACCTCGGATCGGCACCGCGGAACGTCTCGATCGCGGAGTCCGGATCGGCCGCCAGCACCAAGCTCTCGACCGCATCCGGCTCACCAGGCTTGCCGCAGAGATGCACGAGCAGACGCTGCTGGACGAGCGCCAGTTCCTGGGCGTCGTCGACGAGGACGTGGCGGAACCGATCCCGCAGCAAGCCACGGACCTCGTCGTCCTGTGCGATCAGCTCGACCGCGTCATAGAGAAGGGTCGGATAGTCGACACGGCTCCGTTGCCGCAGCCGGACCTGGTGCGCCTTATAGAAGGAGATGAGCTCGGCCCATTCGGGCTTGGCCTGCGCCAGCCTCTCGAGGTCGGACGCTTCGAGCATGCGCTGCTCGGCCCGGATCACGAAGTCCACGACCTCGTCGACGAAGCCACGGTTGGTGAGGAGGTCGCGGTGATGCGGCCATCTAGCCGGGTCTTCGGACGCGAGAGCATCCCGGATGTCTCCCCACTGCTCGGGACTCGTCAGCAGCACCGGAGGCTCGGGGTAAGCGAGCCGGTCGTAGTTGCGAGTGACGAGATGGTGGGCGAAGCCGTGCCAGGTGTAGACCGGGACCTCGATCAGGGCCTCGAGTCCCTCCTTGATCAGCAGCCGCTCCGTGATCTCGTTCTGGATCGCGATCTTGTGCGCCCGGTTGGGGACCAGCAACATCACGCGATCGGGCCCATGCTCCTTCGCCAGCCAGATGAAGCGCTCGGTCAACGTCGCCGTCTTGCCGGTGCCCGGCCCCCCCAAGACCGCCAGCGGACCAGAGACGTGCTCGAGCACCCGGGCCTGGAGCGGGTCGGGGTCGAGTCGGGGATCTGCTTCGGTTGCGGTGCTCATGTCTCGGAACGTTATCCGCAGGGTGTGACACAACTCGAAGGTTCCTGTCCGAGGCTCTCCATAGGATGCCCCCATGACCCTCGACTACATCGCCCATCTCCGCCACAACGGCGAGCTCATGGCAAAAGCCGCCCGGATCGACATGCATGCCCACGTCCCCACCTGCCCCGAATGGGACGTCACCCAGCTGGTCGCCCACACCGGACGACACCACCGCTGGGTCCGGAACGCGGTCGAAGGAGGAGGTGAGGAACCCGCCGACACAGAGGACCCCGGCCTCGCCGGGGAGGAACTGCTCGATTGGTTCCGGCGCGGCTGGACCGATCTCGCCGATCTGTTGTCTGAGATGGACGACGACAAGGTGGCATGGAGTTGGGCCGGCGACAACCGCGTCGGCTTCTGGAAGCGACGCACGGCGCTCGAGACCCTCGTTCACAGATGGGACGCGGAGAACGCAACCGGCGCGACCTCGCTCCTGGATCCTGCGCTCGCGGCCGATGGCGTCGACGAGATGCTGTTCATCTTCTTCCCTGATACCGAGACGCATTACAGCGGAGCCCCCGGCACGGTCGGTTTCGAGACCACCGACGTGCCGGGATCCTGGCTCGTCCAACTCGAAGACGGCTCGATCCCGTCGGCCGCACGTCTGCAAGGAGAGACTCCGACAGGAGATGCCGTCGTGTCGGGTCCCGCGGAGACCCTTCTCTTGTCCTTGTGGGGACGATTCGCACCAGAGGCCGTGGACGTCGGTGGAGACGTATCTGTGTACGAGGCATTGCGCAAGTGGCTGGATTAGAAGCGATCTTCGAGGGCCTCAATGAGGAGCAGCGCCGGGCCGTCGGGGCGGTGCGGGGGCCCGTGTGCATCCTCGCCGGAGCGGGCTCCGGCAAGACGACGACGATCACGAGGCGCATCGCCAACCAGGTCGCGACCGGGACGTTCGAGCCGGGTTCGATCCTCGCCGTGACGTTCACCGATCGGGCCGCGGGTGAGATGCGCGAGCGCCTGGCGATCCTCGGCGTCGAGGGCGTGCGCGCACGCACGTTCCACTCGGCCGCGCTGGCACAGCTCCGCAACCTCAGCTCCGACGGGCCGGGTCAGATCCTTCCTTCGAAGGCTCTCGCTCTGCGCCAGATCGGCAACACGCTGCCCAAGCCGTACAAGTTCCGCCCCGCGGGTGACCTCGCGACCGAGATCGAGTGGGCAAAGAACCGGCGCATAACACCGGGCGACTACATCGGTTCGCTGGGCGACCACTCCCCGCCGATCCCCGCCGACCTGATGGCATCGGTCTACGAGAGATACGAACGCGGCAAGCGCGACCGCAACCTCATCGACTTCGAGGATCTGCTCGAGCTCACGATCCGCATGTTCCAGGGTGACGAGTGGGTGCGCGAGCGATTCGCCGCCCGCTACAGCGCGTTCACGGTCGACGAGTACCAGGACGTCAACCTGTTGCAGGAGACGCTTCTTCGTGAATGGGTCGGTGAACGTGACGACCTGTGCGTCGTGGGTGACGACTACCAATCGATCTACGGCTTCACCGGCGCGTCGCCGAGCTACCTCCTCGGCATGCCCAGCCGGTTCATCCGCACGGCAGTGATCCGGCTCGAGACGAACTATCGGTCGACACCGGAAGTCCTCGAGATCGCGAACCGTCTCGTGCCGAACCTCGGGGGGGCCGAGAAGGAGCTGCATGCGGCCCGCCCCTCCGGCCCCCAACCT
>JBKJYP010000194.1:0-3432 GCA_046715695.1 Actinomycetota bacterium
GGCATGCGTCGGTGTTCCCCAAACTGTTTCTCCACACAATAGAGGAATCCCTCCGTCTCCGAAAGGGGGCATCTGTTGTGCCGCAAGTACAAAAACAACGGGGAGGGGTCGAGTATTCCGGTGATTCCGCCCTCTACGGGGGCCTAGGATTGAGATTCTGATGCCCAGGTCTTCTCCACAGGTTCCACAGGATCTCCACCGGCCAGAGGGACTTATCCCCACGATCGGCCCCGTCCTGGTGTCCGCTTGCCTTGCTGGGAGGGCTTGCCGGTTCGACGGGTCGGGAGCGGGTGGATCTGCCGACGACCCCGTGGCCCGCCTGGTCGCCGAGGGCCGGGCCGTCCTCGTCTGCCCCGAGGTGGACGGCGGTCTCGGGACGCCCCGGCCCCCCGCCGAGATCGTCGGCGGAGACGGGGCCGATGTCCTCGAGGGCCGGGCCAGAGTTCTGACCGCCGCGGGGCTCGACGTGACCGATGCTTATCTGGCCGGGGCGGAGCGGGCGCTGGAAGCCGCCCGGGAGGCCGGGGCCACGACGGCGGTCCTCAAGGCGAGGAGCCCCTCCTGCGGCCGGGGCCAGATCTACGACGGGAGCTTTAGCCGATCCTCGATGGCCGGCGACGGCGTCACCGCCGCGCTGCTGGTTCGTGAAGGCATAGCGGTCATGACAGAGGAGGAGCTCTAGCGGCGCAGGAGCCCAGGACTCAAACGAGAACCTTGCCCTCAAGCGAAACCAACAAGAAAGGGCACCTTCTGATGCGCAAGGTTCTTCTGATCCTCATGGCATTGCTCGTGCTAGCGGCTCTGGCCGGACCGGTCGAAGCCAAGAAGAAAAAGAAGAAGCCACCCGCACCGGTCAGGACCGAGAGAACCGCGACATCGGATTACCAGGCTCCTGCGATCGGGGCCCCCGAGGTGGGTGCTGTCTGTTTCAAGCCCACGAATAGCTGCGGTGACATCCCCGTGGGCGTCGGCGAGTTCTACGCGAAGGTCGAGATCGCGGACGCTTCGGGGACGGGCACGGCCTTTTCCTTCGGCCAAGACACCGACCCGGCAGCTCTGGGGACAGAAACCACTTATGGGAAGTTCTGCGGGAGCACCGGCGAGCAGCCGATCCAGATCCTGGAGGGCTTCCCGCTGGTTGTCTTCCCCTACATCTTCGGGGGAGCGCTTTGCCCGGGAGGCATCGCAACGACCGGCACGATCACCGCAACGATCTCTAACCTGCCTTGACTCTTGACTACTAAGAAGGGAAATCTGATGAAGAGAACTGCTATGGCTGTGCTCGCCGCTACGTTGATCTTGGGGCTGATGGTTGGTCCGGCGGACGCAAAGAAAAAGAAGAAGAAGCCCCCCGCACCTGTGAAGGTGACTCGCGAGGTCGTCTTTGATTACCTGTGCCCGTGCACGGGAGTCCTCCAGTTCGGAACCTTGGGCGCCGCCGGGAACCTGGGTGGGGGCCCGGTCGACATCGGAGCCGGCGAGATCTACCTGACTGCGACCGGTACCGACACCTCAGGTATGGATGTGGGTGTGATGATCCAACAGGACGATGGCACCGGCGCGAACGGCGGAGCGATCGAAGGTGGGGCGTGGTGCGGTGCCACTGAGGCACCGGTCCTGCTGACAGAAGGCATGCAGGTCAGAGTTTGGGTAGGGGACTTGATCACATGCCCCGGTCTCGCGTTGGGCGGCACCATCACTTTCACGCTCTCGAATATGCCCTAAGGGTATCGACCTGAAGCTCAAAGGAGAGCACTAGATGAAGCGATTCGCGCTCGTAGCTATCGGCGTGCTGTTGATAGCCGGCTCCATAGCGCAACCGGCTATGGCCAAGAAGAAACCAGCCGCCAAAGGGAAAGCCGTGAAGACGGTTCTCTACCTGGACGGCGACATGGACATCGCGGAGATGGATCCCTTGCTCTTCCAGAAGCTGAGCTCTACCGAGCCTGACGGCGCCGCGCCGAAGTCGAAGGGAATCCTCAACTATGGAGCCGGGCCCAACGAGCGGTGTGCCGGCAACAGCCTGTTCCCCGTATTCGTAGGCCCATTCAGTGGGACCGTTACCGGGCCGATCACGATAATCCTCAACACCGTCTCGACGCCCGGCGCCTCCGTGGACCTGAGGATCTGGCCGGATGTCGGCAGCCAGCTGTGTGATTCAGACGCCACAGGAGCGATGGACTACGTCGAGCCGAGCGCGTCGGTCGTCACGCCGTTGCCCGCGGGTCCCGGGGTGCTCGAGGTCAAGACCTCTTCCGCTACCTTCGAAGCCCAAGCTCTGCTCATGTTCCAGGTAACGCCGATCCTGGTGCCGCCCTTCGTCGGCAGGGTCCTTTACGACGCCGGGGGCTACGAATCACGGATCGAATTCATGTGCATCCCGCCGAAAGGGGCGAAGTCTTGCGTCTGAGATCTTTATTCGGGACGGTTCTCTGTCTCGTCCTTGTCGCTTCCATGGCGACTGTTTCTGAAGCCAAGCCCAAAGCCAAGCCCGTCAAGACCACCCTTTACATGCACGGCAACTATCCGGTCGGTGAGGTCGATGGCGCGGATTGGCTCGCGAACGCAACTCCTCCGATGGCGATGGACCCCAACGAGCCTACGGATGCGCAACCCAAATCGATGACCTTCTTCAACCCGGCGCTGAACGACCAGTGCTCGGGGTTGCCCCTTGGGTTCGCTACATGGGTGGGACCCCTGGCCGGGACGATCACCGGGGATGCAAAGCTCACTGCGCATTTCGTCAGCGCGCCGGGCACGATCAAGGCTCGGATCTGGGTGGACACTCCCGTCTTCAGCTGCAACGACGCATTCATCCCGCCCGCTGCTGAGGTTGACGTCACTTTGCCGGCCGGGCCGGGCTCGGTTGAGATCGTGTTCCCCAAGCTCAAGCTCAAAGGCACTTACAACATCATGATCGAGTTGCTGGCCTACAGCGGAGCGGACTACAAAGGGCAGGTGGGTAGGGTCCTCTATGACTCGACCTCTTACGCAACATCTCTCGAGTTCATGTGCACTCCCGCCAAAGGAAACAGCTGCGTTTGATGTGTAAGCGATCGGGCGGGGTTGTTTTGATCTCGCTTTTTCTGTTGGCTATGCAGTTCCCAGCTACGGCCAAAGAAGAGCTCCAGAAACGGAAGCCCGTCAAGACGGTCCTCTATCTCGAGGGCGCTATGGATGTCGCCGAGCTCGAGGCCCCGTTCCTGTATCAGGCGCTGAGTCCCAGTGAGCCCGATGGGGCCAATCCCAGATCCAAGACGGTTACCAGCTACAGCTGGGGCCCCAATCCACGGTGCGCGGGCCAGAACCTGGCTCCCGTCTTCGTCGGTGAGCTCAGCGGGACGGTCGTCGGACCGATAGAGATCACCCTCCACGCCGCTTCCACTCCGAACGCGACCGTCGATCTTCGTATCTGGCCGGACGTAACGGACC
>JBKJYP010000195.1:0-5912 GCA_046715695.1 Actinomycetota bacterium
GGCTAGCATCGGGCGGATGCCTCCGAAGACCGTGAAGCGACTCGCAGATAGCGCCACCGAGCACGTGGTGAACTTGAACGGCGATGCGGATGCGCTTGTTCAAGGGATAGCCCACGATTCCGCCCTCGTTCAGCCGGGGGATCTGTTCGTTTGCATCCCAGGTGCCCGCGCTGATGGCCACATGTTCGCCCGAGACGCCGTCCTGGCAGGGGCCGTCGCGCTGGTAACCGAGCGTGACCTTGGTCTGGGTGTCCCGGAGATCGTCGTCACGGATGCCAGGCTGACCCTGGCGTTGATCGCCGCCGAGTTCTTCGATCACCCAGCCTCCACTCTGAAACTGATCGGGGTGACAGGCACCAACGGCAAGACCACCACTGCCTACCTGGTGGAGTCGATCTTGTCCGCTGCAGGCAAGACGACGGGGTTGATAGGGACGATCGAAACCCGTGTTGCGGGGATAGCGAGACCAGGCGTGCGCACCACTCCGGACGCTCTCGACCTCCAGATCCTCTTCGACCAGATGCGTTCCAATGGTGTCGAAGCTGTTGCCATGGAGGTCACGAGCCACGCGCTCGCACTCGACAGGGTCCGCGGGCTGCGTTTCGATTCCTCGATCTTCACGAACCTCACGCAGGACCATCTCGACTTCCACGGGACGCTGGATGAGTACTACGCGGCGAAGCGCGCCTTGTTCGTTCCCGAGATGTCCGCAGTGGGCGCCATCAATATCGACGACGAGTACGGACGCAGGCTGTTCGACGAGGTTCCCATCGAGCGCCTGTCGTTCGGCGTCGGCCCCGATGCGGACGTCACCGCGAAGAACATAGAAGAGACGAGGAAGGGGACCACCTTCGACCTCGTGGTCAAAGGTGAGCTTTCCCCGGTGTCGTCCCGGCTCATCGGAGGTTTCAACCTGTCGAACAACCTGGCCGCTGCGACCGGTGCCTTGGCTGCGGGTTTCGAGATGGACCAGATCGTCTCCGGTTTGGAGGCCCTGAGCTCAGTCCCAGGGCGGCTGGAGCCCGTTGATGCGGGCCAACCCTTCACCGTCGTGATCGACTATGCCCATACGCCCGACTCGTTGGTCAACGTGCTTTCAACGGCCCGCACCATGGCCGGGAACGGCCGCGTGATCTGCGTGTTCGGTTGTGGGGGAGACAGGGATCGCGCGAAGAGACCTCTCATGGGTCGCGCCGTCGCCGGCGCGGCCGATGTAGTCGTGGTGACCTCCGATAACCCCCGCAGCGAATCACCGGCGAAGATCCTCGAGGAGATAGTGCCCGGGATCCTTGCCGTCCGCCCGGAAGGGCCCGATGCCGTGATCGTCGATCGTGCCGATGCGATCGCGGATGCGCTCACCAGAGCAGCTCCCGGTGACGTGGTGGTGATCGCGGGGAAGGGCCATGAGGACTACCAGGAGTCTGCCGGTGGGCGGATCCACTTCGACGACCGAGAAGTAGCGCGAGCAGCCCTAGCCGCGCTGGGGTTCAAGACATGACCGGTCGGCACGGCTCCGCCGGGAGTCGAGGGCGACCCGCCTACGGCGGGTGGCGGAAACCATTTGGCGAGCGGTCGGAACAGATATGACCAACATCCTTGTCGCCGGGATGGTCGGCCTGATCATCAGCCTGCTCGGGACCCCCCTCGCCATACGCAGCTTCCGGCGCAGAGGTTGGGGTCAGCTGATCCGCGAGGAAGGCCCCAAGGCTCACTTCGAGAAGCACGGCACGCCCACGATGGGCGGGCTGATCATCCTCATTGGAACCGTCGGTGGTTACGTCCTCGGACATATCGGGTCGGGTGGACTGACCTCGTTCCGCGATAGCGGCATCCTCGCGATCGGAACGATCGCCGCTCTTGCTCTCCTGGGTTTCATCGACGACTTCATCAAGATCAAGAAGTCCCGTTCCCTCGGCCTGCAGAAACGAGCGAAGTTCTTCGGTCAGCTGTTGATCGCGATGGTGTTCGCCTTATGTGCGGTACACGTTGTCGGGATCGGGACCGACCTGTCCTTCTTCCGGTCGACCGCACTCGATCTGGGGATCTTCTTCTACATCTGGACCTTCCTGATGGTCGCCGCGTCCTCCAACGGGGTGAACCTGACCGACGGTCTCGACGGTCTTGCGGTCGGATCCGCTGCCCAGGTGCTTGCCGCCTTCGTAGTGATCGCGTTCTGGCAGTTCCGCCACCAGGCTTTCTACGACATCGGTGAGACGGGCTCGGATCCGTTCGAGCTGGCCATCGTGGCGGCCGCACTCTTCGGCGCCTGCGCGGGATTCCTGTGGTGGAACACCGCCCCTGCGAAGATCTTCATGGGGGACACGGGTTCGCTGATGCTCGGCGGGGCCATGGCGGTGTTCGCGATCCTGCTGAACACACAGCTATTGCTCGCGATCGTCGGAGGTCTCTATGTCGTCGAGACCCTTTCAGTCATCGTCCAGGTCGCGGTGTTCAAGAAGACGGGACGTCGGGTGTTCCTCATGGCGCCTATCCACCACCATTTCGAACTGGCCGGGTGGCCTGAGTTCACGGTGATCGTTCGATTCTGGGTGTTATCGGGCTTGTCTGTCGCGTTCGGCTTGGGCCTCTTCTACGCAGATTTCCTGTCCAAGGGCGGAGTGAAGTGAGCCGGATCCCTGCGACCCGCGCCGGGGTATTGGGGCTCGGGGCCAGCGGCCATGCTGCAGCCCTGGCCCTCGCCGATGAAGGCATCGATGTGATCGTGAGTGATGCCGGTTCGGATGCCGCGGTGCTGGCCTACGCGAAGGAGCTGCGTGACCGAGGGATCGAAGTGGAGACGGGAGGTCACTCCGACGCTCTCCTCTCTTGCGATCTCGTGATCGTCAGCCCGGGGATCCCGCCGCACGCGCGCCCTGTGATGGACATAGCGGCCGCCGGCGTTGCTCTGTGGAGTGAGATCGAGCTCGCCTATCGCCTCGCATCCTGCGACCTGCTTGCGGTGACGGGAACGAACGGGAAGACGACGACCACCGCCCTTCTGGCCTCGATGCTGAGTGCCGCGGGGATCCCGTCGGTAGCGGCGGGCAACATCGGACTCCCCCTCGTGAGCGCGGTACGCGACATCCCTCCCGGGGGAGCGATAGCGGCGGAGGTCTCTAGTTTCCAACTTGCCTCCATCCACACGTTCCGTCCCGTGGTCGCGGTTGTGCTGAATGTCGCTCCCGACCACATCGACTGGCACGGCTACTTCGAGTCTTACCTCGCGGCCAAGGCGCGCATCGTCGAGAACCAGCGCCTGGAAGATGTCGTGATCTACAACGCAGAGGATCCGGGTGGACGAGGTATCGCTGCGCTGTCCGCGGCCGGACGGAAGATCCCCTTCTCGGCGCTGGGTCCGGTCCCCAACGGATTGTGGGCCGATGACGGCTTGCACTGGAGGGACCAGGTGTTCGCACCGGCATCCAACAATCCATTGCCGGGCTCCAGTGGGCTCGAGGACGCACTGGCGGCCGCCGGGGCAGCCCTCGAGTACGGGGTGCCGGAGTCGGCGGTGGCTACCGCTCTCGCGAATTTCGAGCCGCTCCGTCACCGCTTGGAAACGGTTGCGGTGCACGGCGGTATCAGGTTCATCGATGACTCCAAGGCGACCAACCCTCACGCCGCTCTCACCGCGGTAAGGGGGCTGGACAACGTTGCCTTGATCGCTGGCGGACGGAGTAAAGGGATCGACCTTTCGGTGCTCGCCGACACCGTGCCACCGGTCGCGGGGGTGGCGACTCTCGGGGAGGCGGCGGAAGAGATCGAACGTGTCTTCTCACCCCTAGTGCCGGTGACGCGATGCGACAACATGGAGCAGGCAGTGGCGGCTGCGCTGAAGATGATCGAGGCCCCAGGATCCGTCTTACTCGCGCCCGGGTGTGCGAGCCTGGACATGTACGACAACTACGCAGCGCGCGGAGATGCCTTCGCGCGCGCTGTGCGCGATCTCATAGCCGATCTCAGAACAAAGGAGGAAGCCGCACGTGGGAGCTCGTAGCGAGGCCATCGCTCGCGCCGCCCGCCGGCCCGCCGCCGTTGCGTTGAGCACCGGTGGACCCCCTGCGCTGCTCGCCGGCACGACGCTCGTTCTCGTGATCCTGGGTCTCATCATGATCCTGTCCGCGAGCTCGGTTAGCTCCTTCGCTACCTACGGAAGCTCCTTCTTGTTCTTCAACAAGCAGCTGATGTGGGCCGTGGTCGGCATTGGATGTTTCGTGGTTTGCACGCGTCTCGACTACCGCAAGCTGCGAGGTACGGGATTGATCCTCACGCTCGGAACCATCGTTCTCCTCATCGCCGTCGTCGTCCCCGGCATCGGGGTGGCTGTGGGAGGCAGCAGCCGCTGGCTGCGGGCCGGCCCCTTCTCGTTCCAACCATCCGAACTCGCGAAGCTGGCACTGATCCTGTTCGCGGCGGACGCGTTCACAAGGAAGCGCGCTCTGTTCGATGGGTGGCGCGCGACCCTCATGCCGATGGTGCCGGTGTTGGGGACCCTTTGCCTCCTCGTGATGCTGCAGCCGGATCTAGGGACGACCTTGTTGCTCGTCATCATCGGTGGAACCCTTTTGTTCGTGGCCGGAGCGCCCGGCCGGCATCTGTTCCCCCTCGGTCTCACAGCGGTCTTCGCTGCAGGCATCGCTGCGATGGCCGCGCCCTACCGGCGAGCTCGGATCTTCGCCTTCCTCGACCCTTGGGCCGACCCACTCAACACGGGCTACCAAACGATCCAGTCGCTGATCGCTCTTGGATCCGGCGGGTGGCTCGGGGTCGGTCTGGGCGCGAGCCGGCAGAAGTGGATGTACGTACCGAACGCACACACCGACTTCATCTACGCGATCCTCGGCGAGGAGATGGGACTCCTGGGAACGCTCACCGTCCTGGGGATGTTCGGCATGATCGCCTATCTGGGGATCTCGACCGCTCGACGTGCCCCCGATCGCTTCGGGATGCTCCTCGCCTCGGGCATCACCATCTGGATCAGCAGCCAGGCCCTCATCAATATCGGGGCGGTCACTGCGTCCCTGCCGATCACAGGCGTTCCTCTGCCCCTGGTGTCTTTCGGAGGCAGTTCCCTGGTCGTCAGTCTGGCGGCGATGGGCATCCTCACCAGCATCAGCTCCCGCGCTCTTCCCGGTAAGAAGGCTCCTGGGCGCACGGACGGCTCGGTTCCAGCTAAAGGGAGATGAAGGTTGCCGTCGCCGGAGGCGGCACCGCGGGTCACATCACCCCGGGGATCGCACTTGCAAGGTCCCTATCCTCGAAAGGCCACGAGGTCTTCTTCATCGGGACCCCCAGGGGGATCGAGTCGAAGCTCGTGCCGGGGGCGGGCTTCAAGCTAGAGACGCTGCCGGTGACGGGATTCGACCGGTCGCGTCCGTGGTCGGTGGTCCCCGCCGGCGCACGCGCTCTCTCGGCCACACGGACCGTGAAAGCCCTACTCCGACAGAACTCCGTTGATGTGCTCGTTGCGATGGGGGGCTACGTGACCGTGCCGGCCGTCTGGGGCTCGCGGCGTGCGGGCGTACCGGTTGTGCTCCACGAGCAGAACATCGTTCTGGGTCTCGCTCATCGGATCGCCCGGAGATCGGCTTCAGCCGTGGCGGTGTCGTTCGAAGAGACTCTGTCGGGCGCGGGACCAAGCGGCGTCTACACGGGCAATCCCGTCTCACCAGAGATCGAAGATTTCGACAGACAGAAGTCGCGCTCGGCCGGGCTCGCCCGGTGGGGTCTCGATCCCCTTCGTAAGACCGTCTTGATCTTCGGCGGGAGCCTGGGGGCGCGAACGCTGAACGAGGCGGCCCCCGAACTGGCCGCGCGTTGGACCGGCAGGCACGACGTACAGCTCTTGCACATCACGGGCAGCAGGAGCGAAGTCACCGGGACCGATGCGATGCCGGGCTACAAGCAGGTCC
>JBKJYP010000196.1:0-18295 GCA_046715695.1 Actinomycetota bacterium
CCCCTCAGCCGCTCGCGGGCCGAAAGGATCGCCTCGAGGTCAACCAGGCCCGTCTTCATGCCCCTATTGTTCTACGGATGAAGATCGACGACGCAGGTCCGAGCTGGTCACCGGGGGTATGGCGCAACCATCCGGCGGCTCAGCAGCCGGACTGGCCCGATGCTGCCGCCCTTGAAGACGCTCTCCGGGAGCTGAAGGCGTTGCCTCCGCTCGTGTTCGCGGGAGAAGCGCGGACCCTCAAGGACGGACTGGCCCGCGTTTCGAGGGGGGAGGCCTTCCTGCTCCAAGCCGGAGACTGCGCGGAGGCCTTCGGCGATTTCAGCGCCGATTCGATACGGGACAAGTTGAAGGTCATCCTGCAGATGGCCGTGGTCTTGACGTACTCATCGGGTCTTCCGGTGGTCAAGGTCGGCCGCATCGCCGGGCAATTCGCGAAGCCGCGCTCCTCCCCCACCGAGTCGGTGGGCGGATCCGAGCTTCCATCTTTCCGCGGCCACGCGGTCAACGAGGAGACCGCCGACCCGGCCGCCCGGAGGGCCGATCCCCACCGCCTCGTCCGTGCCTACCACCAGGCGGCTGCGACCCTCAACCTGATCCGAGCCTTCACGAAGGGTGGCTTCGCCGACCTCCGTCAGATCCATATGTGGAATCAGGAGTTCGTCGCGGGGAGCCCGCAAGGACGCAGGTACGAGGCGATCGCCAATGAGATCGACCGGGCACTGGCTTTCATGGCCGCATGCGGAGTCGATCTGTCCTCCGACTCCAACCTCCACGAGGTCGACTTCTACACCTCGCACGAGGCCCTGCTCCTTGGTCTCGAGGAAGCGTTAACCCGCACCGACAGCCTCACCGGCGATTGGTACGACTGTTCCGCTCACATGCTCTGGATCGGCGAACGCACGCGTCAGCTCGACGGCGCACATATCGCCTTCCTCGCGGGGGTGCACAACCCCGTGGCGTGCAAGGTCGGGCCGGCGGCCACTCCCGAAGAGGTCGTTCGGATCTGCGACGCGCTCGACCCCGACCGGGATCCAGGACGCCTGACGCTGATAACTCGCCTGGGGGCCTCACAGGTGTCCGACAAGCTCCCGGCTCTCGTGGCCGCCGTAAAGGGGGCCGGCCGGGAAGTCGTGTGGGTGTGCGACCCGATGCACGGGAACACGATCGTCGAGGACGGCAAGAAGATCCGGCGCTTCGAGGACATCCTGGCCGAGATCGAGGCCTTCTTCGGTGTCCACAACGAATGCGGGACGGTGCCCGGCGGTGTGCACCTCGAGTTGACGGCTGCCGACGTCACCGAATGCACCGGTGGGGGCGATCAGGTCGATGCCTGGACCCAAGCTCTCTGCGACCCGCGGCTGAACGCCCGCCAGTCTCTGGACCTCGCCTTCCAGGTGGGCGAGATGCTTCGCAAGCGCTAGCCCGCTTCTGTCCTCGCTCGGAGTGAGGCAAGGATCTCGTCATGATCGCCGTGGCGGCCGGTCGCCTTCTTGGAATATAGGAGGTGCCCGTCGGCCACGACCTCGAAGACACCGCCCCCCGATGGGACAAGGGTGATGTCTTCGATGTCGTGCTCGAACTCCTCCAGCAGCCTCTCCGTCTGTCCGACGGCTCTAGGTGCGTAGCCTCATTGAGCGCAGTACTCGATCGAGATCTTCATGATGTAAACCTACTCTCGGGCTAACCTAATATCTAAGCGTTCTGCGCGGGGACACACATAGGAGGAACTGTGGGCATCTGGATAGCGATAGGCGTCATCGTCCTGCTGGCGGTCTTCTTCATAGTCGTCTACAACAGGCTCGTTCGACTGCGGAACCGGATCGAAGCCTCGTGGGCTCAGATCGACGTTCAACTGAAGCGACGCCACGACCTGATCCCCAACCTCGTCGAGACGGTCAAGGGCTACGCGGCTCATGAGAAGGAAACCTTTGAGCGCGTCGTTCGTGCCCGGCAGCAAGCCGTCGCTGCGCAGGGGGTCGAGCAAGCTGCTCAGGCCGAGAACATGCTGACGAGTGCGTTGCGACAGCTCTTCGCTGTGTCCGAGGCCTATCCGGACCTGAAGGCCAACCAGAATTTCCTCGCCCTTCAAGAGGAATTAACCGGCACCGAGGAGCGGATCGCTTTCGCCCGGCAGTTCTACAACGAGCAGGTCCTGGCCTACGACAACGCGATCGAGGTCTTCCCGACCAACCTCGTCGCCGGGATGTTCAACTTCGGTCCGAAGCCTTACTTCGAGGTGGAAGAGGAAAGTCGCGGCAACATAGCGGTGGACTTCGGGAGCACGGGGGCCACTCCCCCGGCTGCCGGGCCTCCGGTGCCTATCCCGCCGTCCGCGAACCCCCCGCCGCCGCAGTCATAAGCCTCACACCAAGCCCTCCGGGGTAGCCGATGTACGAGCGGATCGCGAGCAACGTCAGGAAGTCCTGGTTCCTGATCTTCGTCTTCATGCTCTTCGTCGCCCTGATCGGGTGGGTGTTCGGCGAGTTCACCGGCTTCGGCCTCTGGGGTCTGGCAGGCGCGGTTGCCTTCTCTCTCGTGATGATCTGGGGTAGCTACTTCTCCTCTGACAAGATCGCACTCTCGATGAGCAAGGCGAAACCGGCCGAGGGACCCGAATGGCGCCAGCTGCAGAACATCGTCGAGGGCCTCTCGATCGCGGCCGGGATGCCCAAGCCGCGCGTGTACGTCGTCTACGACGATGCGCCCAATGCCTTCGCTACAGGTCGTAACCCGAAGCACGGAGCCATCGCCGTCACTACGGGACTGCTGCAGAAGCTCAATCGTGACGAGCTCCAAGGTGTTCTCGCACACGAGCTCTCTCACATCAAGAATCGCGACACGCTGGTCATGACGCTGGCGGTGACCCTCGTCGGCGTCATCGTGCTGCTCGCCGACTGGCTCATCCGAGCGATGTTCTGGGGTGGTGACAACGACAACCGAGGGCTGGGGCTTCCTTTCGCGATCGTCGGTTTCGTCCTGTTGTTGATCTCACCGCTCGTCGCGCAGCTGCTGCAGTTCGCTATCTCGAGGCAGCGGGAGTTCCTTGCCGACGCGGACGGGGTCTTCCTGACACGCCATCCACAAGGCCTCATCAACGCGCTCGAGAAACTCCGGCAGGATCAGACCGTGGTTCGCACGGCGAGCCGGGCGACGGCACATCTCTGGATCGAATCCCCGATCGCGCGTGCCGCCGGAGAGGGTGCACGGAAGGGTGCTTCCAAGCAGGGGGCCTGGCTCAACCGCATGTTCGACACGCACCCGCCACTCGAGTCGAGGATCCAGGCCCTGCAGACATCAAGCCTCAGCGCCGCCCCACCACAGATCCCCCCACCCCCACCGGTTTAGATCTTCGTAAGCCAGGCGTCTATCGCTTCGACCGCTTCATCCCAGGCTTCGGTGGTGGAGCGGCCCGAGGACTTGCGCACCTTCAGGGAGTGGTCGCCGTCCTCGACCACGAAAACCGAAGCGGTCTTCTTCAGGGGCACGAGAACCCGGTCGAGAGTCTCGAGGGGACAGAACGGGTCGCGGGTTCCCTCTACGAACAACATGGGGACCTCTATGTCTTTCAGGTGCGCGTCTCTGATCCGATCCGGTCTGCCGGGCGGGTGCAGCGGATAGCCAAGGAAGACCAAACCGTCGACAGGCATGCCCTTGGCCGCGGCCTGGGATGCGATACGTCCCCCCATCGACTTGCCCCCGGCGACAACTTTGCGACCCTTCCGTTCCTTGGCGAGTACCTCGAGTGTGTCGACGAACGACTGCTCGAGGACTGGGCCCTTGTCGGGAGCCTTCCTCCCGCCAGCCATGTAGGGGAACTCGAACCGAGCCACGCGGTGACCCGATGAAGCCAGGCCCCCGGCGAAATGGTCCATGAAATCGTTGCGCATCCCCGAGCCGGCGCCATGCGCGAGGACGATCAGGCTCGGCGCTTTCGCCGGCCCTTCGACGACGAAGCGATCAGCCAACGGGTGGAGAGGGGAAGGTTCGGCGTTTACTCGCCTCATCGATCTCGTCCGATTTCAACGCGCGGCGGACACGACGGATGTCCCGGATGGGGACCAATGCCATCCGTTCCCTTGTGCTTCGCTCCTCTTCGATCGAGGCGCGAACCGCGTTGAGCTCAGCTGCGATCCGCTCGGACTCGTGTGCCATCCGTTCGATCTCTCTCTCGAGCTCCATGATCCTCAGGACACCCGCGAGGTTGATGCCGTCGTTCGTGAGCTCTTGGATGCGCCGTAACCGCTCGATGTCGTGTTGCGAGTAGCGCCGAGTGTTCCCACTCGTTCGCTGGGGCCGAACGAGACCCTTTCGCTCGTAGACCCGCAATGTTTGTGGATGTACTCCGGCGAGCTCCGCCGCGACAGAGATGATGAAGATCGCCTGATCCGGACCGGTCATGAAGCTTTGGTGGTGGTCTCGGCCGCGTCCACCAGGTGCTCTCTCGGTGAATCAGTGTGAACGGCGGCGAATCGCTCGAGGGCTTCCTTCTCTCGTCTGGAGAGCTTGGCAGGCACCTTGACCTCGATCACGGCGCGCAGGTCACCGTTGCCACCGTTAGCTCTCGGCGCACCACGACCTTTGACCCTGAGCGTCTTGCCGTTGGGGGTGCCGGCGGGGACCTTGACCTTGACCTGCCCGTCGAGTGTCGGGACCGTGACTTCTGCCCCGAGCGCGGCTTCCGGATACGTGACGGGCACCCGAACGATCAGGTCTCCGTTCTTTCCTTGCTCGAAGATGGGGTGAGGCTCGACACGCACGCGCACGTAGAGGTCACCCGATCCACCCCCAGCGCTGCCGGCCGATCCTCTCCCTGCCGCCTTGACTCGTGCACCATCGGTGATGCCCACGGGGATACGGACTTTGCCACCGCCAGGAAGACTCACCGTTGTCCCACTGATGGCTTCGTCGAACGTCAACGTGACCTCGGTTTCGAGATCTTCCCCCCGTCTCGCCACCGTGAAGCCGAAGAGGTCCTCGAGCCGCGATCCGCCGGCCCCATTACCGAATAGGTCGCCGATGTTCATCCCGGGCCCGAATCCGACCCGGCGACCCCCCCCGGAGGAGACGAGCCGGCGGAAGTCGTCGTACTCCTTGCGCTTCTCCTCGTTGCCGAGGATGGAGTGAGCCTCTGAAACTTCCTTGAAGCGCGTTTCCGCGGCCGCGTCGCCTTTGTTCGCATCCGGGTGCAGCTTCTGGGCGAGCTGGCGGAAGGCCTTCTTGATCTCTTGCTTGGAAGCGGTCCGAGACACGCCGAGGATGGCGTAGTAGTCCTTGTCCGCCCAGTCGCGTTGCGCCATCGTCTTAGCCTGTCTCTACTTCCGAGGTCTCTACTGGACGCGCGACCGAGACCATCGCGGGACGGAGAAGCCGTTCACCGACGCGATAGCCATTGCGATAGACGGTCCGAACCATCTGTTCGTTCACTGCGGGATCCTCATGGGAGTCCACCGCTTCGTGGATCGAAGGATCGAACGGTTGATCGGCCGCAGGGATCTCCTCGAGCCCCGACTGTGCCAAGACTTCCTGCAGTTGTTTCTGCACGAGGGCAACCCCTTCGCCGCCCTCGCCATGGGCGATCGCCTTCTCGAAGTTGTCGAGGACAGATAACAGCTTCTCCATCACCCTGATCGCTCCGCGTTGTTCGATGGATGCGTTCTCGCGCATCATCCTCTTGCGGTAGTTGTCGAAATCGGCCTGGAGACGCATGAGGTCGTCGAGGTAGTCCGGCTCTTCTGCAGGGGCCTCCTCGACGATCTCCGCAAGCTGAACGTCCTCCAAGGAGGCATCTTGCGGCGCCTCCTCAGAGGAGTTCACACGTCTCTTGTCTTGGAACTTCACCTTCACGGGTGCTTTTCCATTCGTCTCGTCCATCAGGAAGCGGCCTGCTCGCCTTCGTCGACAACTTCCGCGTCAACGACATCGTCATCACCCGTGCCGGCCGTAGCCGCCTGATTGCTCTGGGTACGCTGGTAAACCGCTTCCGCGATGCGCTGAGAGGCCGCTACGAGAGCGTCGCTCGTCTTGCGGATCAGATCGACGTCGGTTCCCTTCAATGCATCCTTGGCCTCGTTCAGCGACTCTTCGACGTTCTTGCGATCGGACTCGTCCAGCTTGTCGGCATGCTCGGTCAGGGTCTTCTCTGTCTGGTAGATGACGTTGTCCGCTTGGTTTCGGACCTCAGCCTCTTCCCGGCGGTGCTTGTCTTCGTCCGCGTGGGCTTCGGCTTCCTTGATCATCCGACTGATCTCGTCGTCGGCCAGCTTGGTACCGCCGGTGATCGTCATCGACTGCACCTTGCCGGTGCCCTGATCCTTAGCTGAGACGTTGACGATGCCATTGGCGTCGATGTCGAAGGTGACTTCGATCTGCGGCATCCCGCGAGGCCCGGGCGCGATGCCCTCGAGCTGGAACTGCCCGAGGGACTTGTTGCGATACGCCATCTCGGCCTCACCTTGGAGCACCTTGATCTCAACCGAAGGTTGGTTGTCGTCCGCGGTGGTGAAGATCTCGGACCGCTTGGTCGGGATCGTCGTGTTGCGCTCGATCAACTTGGTTGAGATCCCACCCTTGGTTTCGACACCCAGCGAGAGCGGGGTCACGTCGAGGAGGAGGACATCTTTGACCTCGCCCTTCAACACGCCGGCCTGGATCGCAGCACCAACAGCAACGACCTCATCCGGGTTGACGCCCTGATGTGGGTCCTTGCCTCCGGTCAGCTTCTTGACGTGCTCCCGGACCATAGGCATACGGGTCGAGCCACCGACCAGGATCACATGGTCGATCTTCGAAACATCGAGACCCGAGTCCTTGACCGCTTGCGTGAAGGGATCGGTCGTCTTCTCGAGGAGATCTTCGGTCATCCGCTCGAACTCGCCACGCGTGAGCGTCACATCGAGGTGCAGGGGACCCTGCTCGCTCGCGGTGATGAACGGAAGGTTGATATTGGTGGACTGGGTCGAGCTCAGCTCGATCTTGGCCTTCTCGCCGGCTTCCTTCAGCCGCTGAAGCGCCATCTTGTCTTGGGAGAGGTCGATCCCATTCTGGTCCTTGAAGGTCTTGACGAGGTGATCGATCACTCGCTGGTCCCAGTCGTCACCACCTAGGCTCGTGTTACCCGATACACCCTTGACCTCGAAGACACCGTCTCCGAGCTCGAGGACCGAGACATCGAACGTGCCTCCACCGAGGTCGAAGACAAGGATCGTCTGCTCACCCTCGGCCGTCTTGTCGAGGCCGTAGGCGAGACTCGCCGCGGTGGGCTCGTTGATGATGCGAAGAACCTCGAGACCCGCGATCGCCCCGGCTTCCTTGGTCGCCTGGCGCTGGGCGTCGTCGAAGTAGGCGGGGACGGTGATGACCGCCTCGGTCACCTTGTCGCCGAGGTAAGCCTCCGCGTCCGACTTCAACTTCATGAGGATACGAGCCGAGATCTCCTGGGGACTGTAAGCCTTGCCGTCGATCTCGACCTTGTGGTCCGTGCCCATCTGACGCTTGATGGATCGGAGCGTCCGGTCGGGGTTGGTGATGGCCTGGCGCTTGGCGACCTCGCCGACCAGTACCTCGCCACTCTTGGAGAAGGCGACGACCGAGGGGGTCGTGCGCTGTCCCTCTGCGTTGGGGATGACGGTGGGCTCGCCGCCCTCCATAGCGGAAACGACAGAGTTGGTGGTTCCAAGGTCGATCCCTACTGCTTTGGCCATGCTGAAAGCTCCTTTATGAGGCGCGTACGAGCCGCGATAGTTGAGTGCCACCTATTATGACAAGTTGAGTGTCATAGTGTCAAGTCCTGCCTGAGCGCCGTCTGCCATGATTCCCGCCGTGGTTGAGAAAACCCTGATGACGCTGCTGATCTTGGCCAGCCTGGCAGCCTTTGCCGGACGGGCCCGGGACCTCGTCGGCTACATCTCTCTCGGGACCCCAGACGACCGGATGCCCAAAGCTTGGGGGCACAAGATCTGGGAGCAGATCGTCGTCGTCTTCGGGCAACGCAAGCTCATGCAGTGGACGATCCCCGGCCTCATGCACTTCTTCATCTTCTGGGGCTTCGTCGTCCTGTTCACGACGATCGTCGAGGCGTTCGGCGCGTTCTACCAGGAGGGCTTCCACATCCCATTGATCGGGACGTGGGGCCCCCTCGGAGCGCTCCAGGACTTCTTCGTCGTGGCCGTCCTGGCGGGGATCGTCGTGGCCTTCGCGATCAGGAAGATCCAACGACCGGGACGGTTCAAGGGATCGCACCTGAAAGAAGCCGACTACATCCTGATCGCCATCTCGGGGATCATGGTCACGATCCTGTTCACGCGTGCGGCAGAGATCTCACTCGAGCTTTTCCCGTACGACACCGATTGGACGCCGGTCAGCGCTGCAGCCGCGAAGTTGTTCGACGGTCTAGCTCTCAGCACCCGTGAGGCGATCGATCAAGTGTTCCTATGGTGGCACTCGCTCATCATCCTCGGATTCCTCGTCTACCTGACCTATTCGAAGCACCTCCACATCATCACTGCCGGGGTGAACGTCCTGTTCACCAGCGAACGCCCTAAGGGCTCGCTGAAGGCGATGGACATCAACATCGAGGAGATGACCGAAGACGACACTTTCGGTGCAGGCAAGCTGACGGACCTCAGCTGGAAACAGCTCCTCGACGGGATGACATGCACGGAATGTGGCCGGTGTCAGTCGCAATGTCCGGCATGGAACACCGGTAAGCCTCTGTCGCCCAAGCTACTGATAATGGATATCCGGGACCACATGTTCGAGGCGGGACCCGCGTTGCTGGAAGCCAAGCGGAAGGGCCCGGAGGCATACGCCGAGGCTCTGGCGGCCTTGCCGCCGCTCAATCCGGACATCGTTGAAGACGAAGCCATCTGGGACTGCACGACCTGTGGCGCCTGTGTGCAGGCTTGTCCCGTCAATATCGAACACATCGACACGATCCTCGACATGCGCCGCAATCTCGTCATGACGGAATCGCGCTTCCCCCGCGAGATGCAGAGCGCGCTGCAGAACATGGAGAACACCGGCAACCCGTGGGGGCAACCGCCCTCAGCGCGTGACGATTGGAAGCGCGGCACGTCCAAACAAGAACCGCTCGAGGTGCCGCACATCTCGGAGAACCCCGACGCAGAGGTTCTGTTCTGGGTGGGATGCGCCGGTGCCTTCGACGACCGCAACAAGAAGGTCGTCTACGACTTCGCCAAGCTGATGCAGATCGCCGGGATCAGCTTCGCCGTCCTCGGTCAAGAGGAGTCCTGCACGGGCGACCCCGCTCGCCGCATGGGGGCCGAATACATCTTCCAGATGCTCGCTCAGCAGAACATCGAGACCCTCAAGGGCTACGGGGTCAAGAAGATCGTGACCATCTGCCCACACTGCTTCAACACGATCCTCAACGAGTACCCGCAGTTCGAAGGGATGTTCGAGGTGTGGCACCACACCGAGTTCCTTGCGAAGCTCGTGTACGACGGGCGACTGAGCCCCACCGTCGAGATGGAGAAAAAGAAGGTCACCTATCACGATCCTTGCTACCTGGCGCGCCACAACGACGTCTCGAAGGGCGCACGCGACGTGATCGACGCCATCCCCGGCTCAGAGTATGGAGAGATGCACCGGCATGGGCACTCGACCTTCTGCTGTGGTGCCGGTGGAGGTCGGATGTGGATGGAAGAGCGGATGGGCAAGAAGATGAACATCGAGCGCACAGATGAGGCACTCGCCTCGGCGTCGGACACGATCGCAGTCGGATGCCCCTTCTGCAACATCATGCTCTCGGACGGGGTCACCGAGCGGGGGGCCGACGACCGTACCCAGGTCAGAGACATCGCGCAGCTACTCCTGGCATCGATCGAGTTCCATCCCAAGTCGTCGGTCGTTCAGGCGACGAACGGGAATGGCAACGGTCACGCTGCCGCTGAGGACGAGGCCTAACTCCCGGCTACGGTCGCGACTGTTTGCTCCATCTGTTTCAGGTGAGCGAGGTCGTGACCGGCGATCAGCAGAACCGAAAGCTCGAAGCTCTCCGGCCCCCGCTCCGCGTGAAGCCCGGACTTGCCCCACAGCTCTTTCGCCGTCCACCTCATCAGGAAGATGTTGGACTCACGTATAGCGCGATAGCTCGCGAGCATCTGCGCGAAGGGCGGATGCGCCAGACCTGTCCACTTGTCTTGGTCGTAGCCCGGGTAAGCGACCTCGTCTTGCGCGAGCGTCAATCTCCAACGGAACGAGGCCACGATCTCCGCATCGAACATGTGCCCGAGGACCTCGGTCGCCGACCATTCCTCCGGTTCCGGGCGGGCCTTGAGCTGCTCATCGGAGAGGCCACGCGTCAGCTCGAATATCCGGTCCGCGGTCGATGTGAGGACTTCTAGGGGGTCCTGATCACCGAGCAGCGCCACCAGCGCCTTCTGATAGGCCTCCGGCTCGAGGACCGGATCCGGATCGACGATCCTCTCTTCCGGCATCAGCCCTCGAAGTTCTTGAAGTAGCGAGATGCTGTCGGTCCCCGTTGCCCTTGGTACTTGGAGCCGGTCGCGATGGAACCGTAAGGATGGTCGGCCGGCGAGCTCAACCGGAAGAAGCTGATCTGGCCGATCTTCATCCCGGGATAGATGGTGATGGGGAGGTTGGCCACGTTCGAGAGCTCGAGGGTGAGGTGACCCTCGAACCCCGGGTCCACGAATCCTGCGGTGGAGTGGATGAGAAGCCCCAAGCGACCGAGCGAGCTCTTGCCCTCGAGACGGGCGACCAAGTCATCCGGCAGCCTCACGTACTCGGTGGTCGAGCCCAACACGAACTCGCCGGGATGGAGGATGAACGGCCCGTCCGGTCCGACATCGAGGAGCTCGGTCAGGTCCTCCATCGGCTTCTTCACGTCGATGAAGGGGTGACGGTGGTTGTGGAAGGTGCGGAAGAACTGATCGACGTGGAGGTCGACGGAAGCCGGCTGAACGTCCGCCTCGTCGAAAGGCTCGATGCCGATCTGCCCGTCACCTATAGCTTTCCGGATGTCTCTGTCGGAGAGGATCACTTGGGTGGAACCCTAGCGTTCGGAGGGTTCGATGTGAAGGAGGTAAGGGAGACATCCCGAACCACAATCGAACGCACAACCCTGGGAATCGAAGGAGAGAACTGATGTCGAGAAAGTCCCTTGCTCTGCTACTGGTCCTTGGCATGCTCGCCGGGATCGTGGCTGCCGCGCCGGCAGCTGAAGCCAAGAAAAAGAAGAAGAAGCCGCCTGCAGCCTGTGCGGCGTTCGCCCCCGGTGAGGTGGGAGCGGGTGCTCCGACCGTCGTACTGACCGACGCGGCGACCGAGGCAGCTCCGGTCCCTCAGCCGATCACGCTCGACATGTCGCTGGCAAACCTGGGCCTGGGGGCCCTCCCGCTCGATCCCAGCAGTGCGGTGTTCAACGTCCAGGTCGACACCGCGGCGCCCGACGCCGGGCTGTACATGAGCATGGCGTTCGAGCCCAACCGGGACTACGACCTCTGGTTCCTCCATGCGGCCGATGGCAGCGTCGGCGCTTCTTCACACGAGTGGAACACCGCTTACCTCCCGGGCGCGGGGTACCCGCCGGTCCTGAGTGGCAACGGGAGCCACGGCAACGAGTCCACCGCGGAGAGCGAGGCGATCCTGGGCATCAAGGTCCCGGACTGCGGCGGTTTCACGGTTGTCGTCCAGAACTGGATGGGGGAAGGCGGAGACTTCGAGCTCCCGCTCTACCTTGGCGCAGCCACCATCGACCCGCTCCCGGTCGGCGAAGAGTTCATGCCCTAGCTTCTGCTTAGCATTACGAACAGGCCCCCGGTAGATTTGGGGGCCTGTTCTCTTTGCGGGTGTAGCTCAATGGCAGAGCACTAGCTTCCCAAGCTAGTGACGGGGGTTCGATTCCCCTCACCCGCTCTCACCCGCCCCACGCACCGTTTTGCACTACCAGGTCCCGGGGTAGGTCTAGATGATGCGCGTTCCAAGTGGATGGCATCACGCCACCCTAAAAACCAAAGTCCTATTGATCACTGCTATCACATTGATCCCATTCGTCCCCGCGTTCGCCTACCTCGGGATCCTGCAGGAGCGCGACACCGATCTCGGTCGCCAGCTCACCGAGCATCGCTCCGCACAGCTTCTGAAAAGCGAGATATTGAGAATCACCATAGATGCCGAGTCGGGTGTTCGTGGCTATCTATTGTCGGGGAACCTCTCTTTCCTCCAGCCTTACGAGAAGGCCAAAGATGAGCTGCCCGGTCTGCTCGCCGACCTGGAGGCTCACTCGCTGGCGCACCCTCACGCAGACCTGACCCGGATCGATGAGCTGGTCAGGGAAGAGGTTCGGCTATTGGAAGCACTGGTCGTCGAAGCAGGCACCCCCGAGCTCGAGCGATCGAGAGAAGTGATGGATGAGCTTCGCACCGAGGGCGCTCGGGTCCGTGAACAAGAGGCGGAAGAGATCGAGACGATCCTCAGTCACCAAGAAGAGAACAATCGTGATCAGCTCTATGCCCTGACTTTGGGGATCGTCCTCGCCGTTCTTGGAGGGACAGCTTCGAGCATCCTCCTGATGAATTGGATCGTCAGGCGCATCCACGCTCTCATAGAGAATGCCCGCCGGCTGGCGGAGGAGGAGGATCTGCTGCCGTTCCCGATCGAAGCGGACGAGCTGGGAGAGCTGTCTCGCCGGCTGGAGGAATCTGCGGTTCTGCTCAAGGCACGCCAGAGCGCGCTGCGCCAGGCGAAGGAGGAAGCGGATCGGGCGAACCAAGCGAAGAGTGAATTCCTGTCGCGTATGAGCCACGAGCTCAGAACACCTCTCAACTCGATCTTGGGGTTCGCGCAACTCCTCAAGGGTGAACTCGAGGGCCGGGCTCAGAACGACCTGGACCAGATCCTTGTCGCGGGGCGGCATCTACTTCTCCTGATCAACGATGTCTTAGACCTTGCGAAGATCGAATCCGGTCATATCGGGGTCTCGCTCGAGAACGTGGAGGTCGCTCCCGTTGTCGGAGAGTGCATCGATCTGATGATGCCCCTGGCGGCGAGCAGAGGGGTCTCCTTACGGATGGAGCAAGAGCCTGAAGAGCGCACCTTCGTCTCCGCCGACCGCCAACTCCTCAAACAGGTACTTCTGAACCTCATCTCGAATGCCGTCAAGTACAACCGGACGGATGGCGACGTAGTGGTGGAATGTTTCCGGACCGACGGAACGGTTCGCACAACCGTCACCGATACCGGGCCGGGCTTGCCTTCGGATCACGTGCAGGAGCTATTCACTCCATTCGCCCGGCTCGGAGCGCAGATGACCGACGTCGAGGGAACGGGTCTGGGCTTGGCTGTGTCCATGCGTCTCCTCGAGGCGATGGAGGGGGACATCGGTGTCGGGTACACGGGAGAAGCCGGCACCCAGTTCTGGATCGAACTCCCTGCATCGAGTCCACTCGAGCTTCGCGAGGAGACGGCCGCCGAAAACGTCGGCATCGGATCCCTCGGGGAAGGTCCATCGCGAACCATCCTTCAGATCGAGGACAACCCCTCGAGCATCCGCCTGGTGGAACGCATCCTGGTCCAACGACCGCACATCGCCCTCGAGACTGCCCGCGACGGGAAGAGCGGGATCGAAAAGGCCCGGGCACTCAAGCCGGATCTCATCCTGCTGGACATGGGGCTACCCGACACGGCGGGCGACACGATGATGAAACGGCTGAACGCGCACCCTAGTACGGCACCCATCCCGGTGATAGGCGTAAGCGCCGACGCGAGTGAGGAACAGATCAAGAAACTCATGGCCCTGGGGGCGATCACATTCCTAACCAAACCTCTCGACATCAAGCGGTTCATCGAGACCGTCGACGCAGCCTTGAACAGAGAGGAGCAACCGCGTGCTGAAGGTCAATGAGTCTCGGATATTGATCGTCGATGACGAGCCGGCCAACCTTCAGCTCCTCGAGCGGCTGCTAGAAACAGAGGGTTATAGCAACGTGCTCGCCGTCGGGGATCCGCGTGACGTGGCTCTCCTTTGGGATGCCTACAAACCCGACCTCTTGCTGCTCGATCTGATGATGCCCTACCTCAACGGGTTCACGGTCATGCAGCAACTGAAGGACGACGGATCCATCGGAAACGGCGATTACGTCCCCATCATGGTGCTGACCGCAGATGCGACCTCTCAGACCCTCGATCGCGCATTGACGTCAGGCGCGAATGACTTCCTCACTAAGCCCTTCGACCATAACGAGGTCCAGCTCCGGGTAAGGAACCTTCTCGAGACACGCGCCCTGCACGTCGCCTTAGCCGAGAGCAACGTCGTGCTCGAAAGGACCGTCCGTGAAAGGACCGAGCATCTGTCGAAGTCCCTAGCCGACCTGAAGTCTTCCCGGGAGGAAACGATCAAGCGCTCGTCGATCGCCTGCGAGCTGCGCGACGACGACACCGGACGTCACATCCAGAGGATGAGCCGGTACTGCGGGATCCTGGCATCGGCCGTCGGACTCAACGAGGCCGGCGGCGGCATCATGGAGATGGCGAGCCAGATGCACGACGTCGGAAAGATCGGTATCCCGGATGCGGTTCTGATGAAACCCGGCAAGCTGGATCCCGAAGAGCGCGTGATCATGGAGCAACATGCCAAGATCGGGTACGGGGTCCTCAGCGGCTCCGATTCCGATCTCTTGATCCTCGCAGCATCGATCGCACTCACACACCACGAGTGGGTCGACGGGGGCGGATACCCCCGCGGACTGGCCGGTCATGACATCCCGATCGAGGGTCGCATCGCCGCGATCGCCGACGTTTTCGATGCCCTCACCAACAACCGGGTCTACCGGCCCCGATTCCCGGTCAGGAAGGCGCTGGAGATCATGGAGGCGGACCGAGGGACGCACTTCGATCCCGATCTGCTCGATATGTTCGTGAAGGTGCTCCCCGAGATCCTCGAAGCTCAGGCCCTGTTCGGAGGGATTGGCCCCTCTGACGGCCAATCTCCTTAGGGTCCAGGATTCCAGAACGAGCACGAAGGGCAGCAAATGACGAGCAGGCGAGGAACGGTCATCGGCGGACTCATCGGGGCCCTCCTTGTCATCAGCGCGCTTCCGGCGTCGGGGGCTCAGGGCATCCCTGCCCAGCTGGTGGACTACGACCCGCCCCAAAGGATCACCAAGTACAAGTACCTCGACTTCGGGCCAACCGATTCACTCAAGGACGACACGAAGGGCAAAGCGAAGTTCCGTGTCGTCGAGCGCACCGGCAACTGCTGCGAGAACTACCTGATCACGGATAAGAAGGGCACTCTCTACGACCTCGGCGGCAGCTACATCAACTTCACCAAGAACGACGGCAAGACGTGGACGCAGGTCCGGCCGATCAACCCGCTCGTCAACGGCGAGGGCACGATGTCGATGGCTCCGAACGGAGACGTCATAGGAGTCGAGTGGGACCCTTACTCGGGCGACCATCTCTTCTCCTACAAGTACGACGCCAAGAAGAAGACGTGGGAATACCTCGAGATGCCGTTGCACACGCCGTTCTACGACCGGCCCTGGCTAACCGTCGTACCCGGTCCGTTCACGGTCGGCGGCGTAGAGGTCCCGTATGTCGTCTTCGTCGACGGGGCCCCGCACGGCGGGCCGTTCCTGTTCAGCTCCGACGGCCTCGCATACATAGAGGCGAAGAACCCCGCGCTCGATGAGCGCCTTTACCCTGCGTACTCGGACTGGCCCGCAACCTCCCAGGACAAAGCTCTCGACTGGACCGTGCCGAACACGAAAAGTCCGATCGTCGCCCTCGGGGGCGGGCGGGCGCTCGCGTCACCCGGCCCCCTTCGCGCCGGATGGTCGATCATGGACCCCGAGACCCTCGCCTGGTCTGCTGTCGTTCTCCCCGACGGCGGGCATCTCCCGACGCCCCTCACCGTCGACTCCCTGGGACACATGCATTCGGTGGTACCGGCGGGGGCGGCGATCACCTACCAGTCCTCGACCAACGGCGGGAAGACGTGGCGGTCGATCTCGATCCCCATGCCCGAAGGAGTGTCGTCGGCTTCTGCCCAGACGGATATGAGGGTCAACGCAGACTTAGGTATCGCTGCAGTTGCTCTGCACGTGACCGCGCAGTCGGGGGACAAGGACTACGTCTTCACGATCGATATCTCGAACCCCAAGAAGATGCGGCCCATCCGGCGTTATGACGTTGGCCTCGGGGACATCAACGCTTCATCGGGCGTCGGTCAAGATATCCGCTTCGACTTCGAGACCGTCGTGCTTTTCCCGGACGGCAGGATCGCCGTTTCCTTCCTGGACTCAACGACGGGACCGGTATTCAGCCTGACGTCCGCGGTGATCGACCGCCTAGGGCCCGCGGTCGCGATCGAGCTCTAGGACCTTCGGATCACTTAGAGACGAAGTCGAAAGACGCCGTCGCTTCCCGCCCCCCAAGCCAGTTGCACAGAACGAGCGTGACCGCTTGGCCCTTCTTGAGATCGATCAAGATCGACTCTTCAGCGGGCGCCTGGCCGACGATCTGCTCTTGTTCGCTCTTGCCGATCGGCAGGTCCTTGTCGAAGACATAGATGTCCCAATCTCCGACGAAACCTTCGCTGTGATAGTCGAGCTTTCCGTCGAAGGGGGGCTTGAACTCCATCGAGGCCCAATGGATGTCCTGCTGCCCGGATGAGCAGCCGGGCTTGGTCAGCCCGATGGGCTCACCCCACGCAGCCTGTTTGGGGAACGGTGCAAGCGTGGCACTGAACGAGTCGCTCACCTTCTTCTTCTTCTTGCCCGCGGCGGCCGGGCCGGCCAGCAGGCCGAAGAGCAGGCATCCGCTCAGGATCACGATGATCGTTCTGCGCATCTCTATCTCCTTGATTTCTCTTTGATTCCGCTCGGTTCTTGGGGTTTCCCCGACCGGGATCGAACTCCTGCCGGCGCCTAGGTCCTGGTATCCGCCAGCACAAGCTGATTGACTGGACCCCGACCATCCAAAGAGGAGGAGCCAATGGACAGCAAGAAGGCCGGGATGATCATCGTCATCGGTTCGGTCATCGCTCTGGTTGGCACGATGTTGGAGCTCGCAACCCTGTCCGTCGAATCGCTGGGTATCAGTGAAAGCCAGACCTACATCTCGAGCGACGACGGCAAGCTCGTTGCCGGGCTCGCGGTGGTCACGCTTCTCTTCGGGCTCATGGTGATGGCGGGCAAAGGACTGAAGGCCGCGAGTATCACGAGCCTGATCTTCTCCGTGCTTCTGCTGGTCGTCGCCGGGATCGATTACACGAGCATCGCCGACTCGAAAGAAGTGGTCATCGCGCAGCTCGGGGCCGACCCAGGGGTCACCGCGTCGACAGGGATAGGCATGTATCTGGTGCTGGTGGGGGCGCTCGTTGCCCTGATCGGAAGTTTCATGGCCCTGAGATCCCGCAAGAGCGCGGATGTGGCTGCACCCGGTATGGGAGCTCCACCGGCGATGGGCGCACCCGGTGGGATGCCACCTCCGGGGGGCATGGCTCCTCCGCCCGGTGGGATGCCGCCAGCCGGTGGGATGCCGCCGCCGGGGCAGAGCTACCCGCCGCCGGGGCAGAACTACCCACCGCCGGGGCAGAACTACCCACCACCCAGCGACCCTTCGGGCCCGCCGGCCTAACCGCAGGTTCTAAGAAGGCGGGCGGGCTAGGCCGGACGCCCAACTCTAAGTTCCAAGGTGCCGCCCCTCCGGGGGCGGCACCTCTCATCTATAGGTGCGACGCCGGAAAACGTCGGTCGTTAGCGAAGACACCTTGTCGAGGATCAAGAGCCCGTCCAGATGATCTATCTCGTGCTGAAAGGCTCTTGCCTCGAAGCCCTCCGTGGACACGATCAATGGCTCTCCGGCCGCATCGCGGCCCCGCACGACGACGCGTTCATGACGGCCGACGTTGGCAGTCAGATCCGGCACGCTCATGCAGCCCTCACGTCCCACCACGCGTCCTGACTGATCCACGATCTCCGGGTCGGCGAGCACCACCAAGCCGTGGGAGGTCGTCGTCTTGGGGTGTTGCGATACATCGACGACGATGACCCTGGAGGAGACCCCTATCTGAGGGGCGGCGAGACCCACGCAAGCCGGCGAGGCTTGCATGGTCTCGATGAGAGCGGCGACGAGATCGCTCGGCGGTGCTCCATCCACCCGTAACGCTGCCGTTTTGAGGACGCGGGCGGGGAGGGTGAGCACAGGTCTCACGGCCACCCTTAGAGCAGCTCCACCTCTAATGGGTGCACCGTCACTTCGAGACCGAGCTCGGTCGACATGGACTTGAGCTTCTGGGTGACGTCCTCGG
>JBKJYP010000197.1:0-2570 GCA_046715695.1 Actinomycetota bacterium
CCGCTAGGGACACCAGCACGGCGATCGCGAAGGTGTGCTTGGAACGCATCCTTGAAGGATAATCCCCGGATACCCGGGCTAACCCGATGAGAGGAGCAACAGATGCGCACGATCCCTCGAATGTTCCTGGCGGTCCTGTTCACAACCGCGCTGCTACTTGGTGCGTGCGGCGGTGACGACCCTGAGCCGGCCCCCGCTGGTGGAGATGATGGTGGGGTACCGATCGAAGAGGCCGTCGTTGCTCAAGACAACTCATTCACACCCAACGACATCACTGGAGCGGCGGGGACCGAAGTCACGGTTCAGTTCACGAACGACGGCGAGAATCCTCACACCTTCTCGTCGGAGGACCTCGGCTTCGACACCGGCACCATCGACTCCGGTGGCACAGCCAGCGTGAGCTTCACGATCCCCGAAGCCGCAGCCACATTCCAATGCAACATCCACGCTGGGTCGGGCATGACCGGAACCATCACTCCCGCCGGTTAGCCGGGATCACCCTGCGTAAGGCCTGGATCGCGATCGCGGTCCTGATGGGTCTCGCTCTCGTCACCGACATGGTGGCGCATTCCATCGCGCAGCGGAAGGCCGGAGAAGAGCTGGGCCGCCAGTTCGATCTCGCCCGGCCCCCCGACGTTTCCTTGGAGGGCTGGCCGTTTTTTCTCCACCTAGTGACGGGCGAGTTCGATGAGGTACGTATCCGGGCTCCCCGCCTCGAGCAGCGATCCATACGACTGAGCGACATCGATCTGCGCTTGAAGGATGTGGAGGTGTCCCTTGGCAAACTGTTCGACGGTGATCCCGAGGGGGTTCGAGCGCATTCCGGCAGTGGCCGGGCTTCCATCACGGGTGATTCCGTCGCATCGATGCTCGAAGACGAGGGTGTCCGGGCTGATGTAGCGATCGAGGCCGGGGTCCTTTTCGTTACCCCGGAGCAACTCGGTCGGACGCTCGAAGGGATGATCGGCCTCGAAGGCAACGTCCTCACCATCCGCGCCGGGGGCGGTCAGTTCGCCTTCGATGTCGAGTTGCCCTCCATAGCCGATGGGATGACCTATGACTCCATCGAGCTGCGAGGAAACGTTGCCATCCTGGCCATGAGTTTCCGTAACGCCGTATTCACCCCCGACTGATCTATGGTCGATGGGTGAAGGCTTATCGCCGTCTCATGGGATGGCTCGCCGCCAAGAGGTCGGGCACCGCGTTCTTCAAGTGGTTGCTGCCCAGGGCGGACCGATGGATGCTGAAACTCACGAAAGGCCGTCGTACCTTCACCAACCATGCGGTCCCGACTTTGATCCTCACGACCACAGGTCGGAAGAGCGGAGAGCCGCGGGTGCAACCACTTTGCTATCTCAGAGACGGTGACTCGCTTGTCGTCGTAGGCAGCAACTGGGGTCAGGAGCATCACCCCGCGTGGACATCCAATCTCCTTGCGAAGCCGGAAGCCAAAGTCGTGATCGACGGCACCGAGTCCACCGTCCACGCGAGCCTAGTGGGGGACGCGGACTTCGAACCGCTCTACGCGAGGTTCGTGGCGATGTCTTCGAACTACGGGTCTTACCAAGGGTGGGCCGGCGATCGCAAGATCCGCATGTTCCGCCTCAGCGAAACGTGAGCTAGAGGATCGCCGCGAACCCAAACAGTCGTGAGTATCCGATACCTTCAGCCAGGCGGAGCCGGCGTTTCTCGGCGGGCGGAGCCCTGTCCGGTGTGGCGGCGATCCCAGGTTCGTATCTCCGGCCTCCCGGGCGGAACCAGATCGCCCGCTCGTCATTGCCCAGCGTCACGCTCCATCCGTAGTTGTGGATCAACTTGTGATGGAAATGGCAGACGGTGACGAGATGGGACATGTTCGTCGGACCCCCGAGGGCCCAGAACTGGATGTGATGGATCTTGAGGAAGCGCGCCATCTCACACCCCGGGAAGGCGCATCGATGCGAGTCGCGCTTGAGGACGGCCCGACGCAGCCACCGAGGAGGATCCTTGGCCACCCGACCGATACCTGCCGTCTCTCCATCCTTGCCGAGGAGAACTATCTCGACCGGGCCTTCGCAGCAGAGCCGTCGCACGGTCGCGGCCGAAACGATCCCCTCGCCGGTGAAGGAACCTGCGCCCTCACCATCGGTCAGAGCCGTCAGGGGAGCATGCAGAACGACCTGAGTGCCGGAGAGCCGATCACCTGATGACGTGACCAGCAGGAACATCGCATCTAGTCGTCTTTGAGAGAGAGCGATATCTGTGTCGGTCACATCGGGATGGCTCGGCAGGGTCTTGGCCAAGGCATCGATCGCTTCGATGAACGCCTTGCCCTCGGCGGCAGGGCAGTCGGCCTCCATGCGGACACGATCCTGGTCCCACCACCACTGCAGGCCACGGTCTGACTCGACCTTGTCTTGCTCAGGCTCTTGGGCTTTCTGAGCGAGGTCGGCCTTGTGACGGACCACGGATGCAGAGGTACCGCGGGCCCACTTGATGAGCTGTGCCTCGGTATCCACGGTTGCGAAACGGGTGAGCTCCAACACCTTGTCGAGCGACAGCGTCCCCGTCTCGAGCGCGGCGCCGGTGCG
>JBKJYP010000198.1:0-2870 GCA_046715695.1 Actinomycetota bacterium
GGATCGGCACGAGCATCCGCTGCTTCTCGTCCGCGGTATAGATCGTCAGCGTGTCGTAGGGGATCAGCTCGGTGAGCGTGTCGGCGATCCGCTCGAGAACGGTGTCGAGGTCCTGTGTAGACAAGACGTCGTGGAATATGCCGGCGAGCCGCTTGTACGACTCGATCGACGGACCTCCTGTTGCCGTCCCGGTCACATGGCTGATACCCGGCGCCCTGGTGTCCGTGTTCGCCCCCGCCCTAAGAGATTGCCCTGGACAAAGGATAGTGCGCCTCGTCAGAACTCGCCGTAGGACCTCAGGATCTCAAATTCGTAGATGATCCGCTCCTCCTTGACCATGGCCTCGAGGTACTCCTTCACGTCATCAGGCTCTTTGGCGATGGTCCGGTACAGCGCGAGGTTCAGCTCGGGGGCGTCGGGCCCATCGAGGATGGTCACCCGGCACGACAGCCCCAGCCACTGGTAGCTGTTCTCGTGGTGGAGCACTGCCAAGGCCGCCCTCGGGTCGTTCCTGAGGTGACGGGTCCGAACCCGACCGATCGTGGCCGAACTCCACAGCTTCCCCTCCACCAGTCCCACGTCCACCCGGGCAACATGAGGCTCGCCGGAGGGGGACACCGTCGACATGATCGTGCGGTGGTTGTCTCTCAGGTAGGCCTCGACCCTCACATCCATGCAGAGAGTCTAGGCTGCCCAGAAATAGTTAAGGAGGTTCCAACATGGCCGTTGACCTGCTTCCCGAGGTCCACAAGTTCCTGGAGTCCGGTGCAAAGATGATCATCGGCGGCAAGCCGTGCGATGCCGTCTCCGGCGACACATTCGACGTGATCGATCCATCCACCGGGCAGGTCGTCGCACAGGTACCGCGGGCCGGAGTGCCCGACGTCGATGGCGCGGTCGAAGCCGCCCGGGCGGCCTTCGAGGACCGGCGCTGGGCGGGACTGAGGCCGGGCAAGCGCGGCGAGGTCCTGAACAAGATCGCCGATCTGATCAAGGCGAACATGGCCGAGCTGGCGCAGCTCGAGGCGATCGACTCGGGCAAACCGATAAATATGGCTTCGGGCGAGATGTGGGCCGCGAGCGAGTGCTTCCGGTATTACGCGGGGTGGCCGACAAAGGTCTTCGGCGAGACGAACCCGAGTGAAGACACGATGTTCATCTACACGCTACGCGAGCCGGTCGGCGTCTGCGCTGGGATCGTTCCCTGGAACTTCCCGTTGATCAACGCCTCGTGGAAAGTCGCGCCGGCCCTCGCTTTCGGCAACACGATCGTCCTCAAACCGGCCGAGCAGACTCCCCTCACTGCGATGCGCTTGGGCCAGCTATGCCTGGAAGCAGGCGTCCCCGAAGGTGTGGTCAACGTCCTAACGGGCTTCGGAGACGATGCCGGCGCTGCGCTGGCGTCGCACCGAGACGTCGACAAGGTCTCGTTCACGGGCTCCACCGAGGTCGGCCGCAAGATCCTCCATGCCTCCGAGGGCAATCTCAAGCGCGTGACCCTCGAGCTTGGCGGTAAGTCTCCCAACATCGTCTTCGCCGATGCCACGCTGCCCCGTGCCGCGAAGGGATCGATGCTCGGTGTGTTCAACAACTCCGGTCAGGTCTGCACGGCAGGGACCCGCATCCTCGTCGAGAGCTCGGTCCACGATCAGTTCGTGGAGGCTCTCGTCGAAGCGACGAAGACGATGAAGCTCGGACCGGCGCTCGAAGAAGACACGGTCATGGGCCCCGTGGTTTCGGCCGAGCAACTAGAAAGGGTGACGGGCTACATCGACATCGGACGTGCCGAAGGAGCCGAGGTCGTCACGGGTGGTGGGCGCAACGAGGCCCTCGGCGAGGGCTACTTCGTCGAGCCGACCGTATTCACCGGGGTACGCAACGACATGCGGATCGCCCGCGAGGAGATCTTCGGGCCGGTAGCCGCAGTCATCGAGGTCGCAGATGTCGATGAGGCGATCGCCGTGGCCAACGACAGCATCTATGGGCTCGCCTCGGCCGTCTGGACGAACGACCTGACCAAGGCCCACAAGGTCGCCCGCGGCCTCCGGGCCGGGACCGTCTGGGTCAACACGATCGGCAACTTCGACCCTTCGGTCTCCTACGGGGGCTTCAAGCAGTCGGGCTTCGGGCGGGACCTCGGCGCCCACTCCATGGAGGCCTATACCGAGCTGAAATCGGTATGGGTGAACCTCAGATAAGCCCGGTTACCTTTTCGTGACCCAGGCGTACAATCTTTCAGACCATGCGACTCGGGCTAGAAGGTCTACCTGTGGATGGTGTCTCCCCCCGTTCATTCGAGGAGGAGTGGCCGGACCTCGCCCGTCGGCTGCACTCGATGCTGGCCGGCAAGCGGATCCCCGCCTCCAAGCGGGAAGACATCGTCCAGGAGACGGGGCTCAGGCTCTTCCGCATGTGGGCGGCCGTCGACCCCGAGCGCCCGGTATGGGCCCTCGCCGTGACCATCGCCCTCAATCTCGTCCGTGACGAAGCCCGCAGGGGCATCGGCCGCGAGGTCCTCGGGTTCGTCCCCGACCTCCCGGCACCCCACCAAGACGTCGAGCGTTCCGTGATCGCCCGGGTCGAACTCGGCCGGGTCGAGAGAGCGCTTCTCGAGCTAACGCCCGATCACCGAAGCATCCTCCTCGCGGAGGTCGGCGACGCCGAGCCCGCAACCGACCGGGGGGCCAACGCCGTCAAGATGCTGCGGATGCGGGCCAGGCGCCGCCTGACGACGATCCTCGATACTGCTTCGGCCGGCAGCGCTGCATTCGTGGCGAACATGCGCAGGTCACTCGGGCTCGATCAGCACATGTACTCACTCCAGAGGGCCGGCGATCCTCAGCAGTACCAGGTGCCGGCCGTGGTCGGCG
>JBKJYP010000199.1:0-10139 GCA_046715695.1 Actinomycetota bacterium
TCGGCGCTTCCAGGACCGGTGTGGTCTACGCGACGGGGCACTACCGCAACGGTGTGCTGCTCGCTCCTGTCACTGCGTCGATGGTTCTGCGCGGTCTCATGGACAACGAGTGGAACGAAGCCTTCGCCCCCGATCGCTTCGTGAGGAGCGCGTGATGACCTTCGTCTTGAACGGGGATGACCGTGAGCTATCTGAGTCGGTGACGGTCTCTTCCTTGGTCGAGCAACTCGGGCGAGGCAAACGAGGGATCGCGGTCGCGTTGAACGGTGAGGTCGTCCCACGCAGCGATTGGGATGTGACGACGATCTCTGAGGGCGACCGGGTCGAGGTCCTCACAGCCGTGGGAGGAGGGTGATGGACGATCCCCTCGTCATCGCCGGCGAGTCCTTCAACTCCCGGTTGATCATCGGCACCGGTGGAGCCTCCAGCCTCATGTCGTTGGAGAACGCCGTGCGCGCTTCGGGGGCCGAGATTGCGACCGTGGCCCTGCGCCGGATCGATCCAACGGCGAAAGGCTCCGTGCTGGATGCGATCAAGGGCTGCAAGATCCTTCCAAACACGGCGGGTTGCTTCACCGCAAGGGACGCGGTCGCGACCGCCAGGCTCGCGCGGGATGCGTTCGAGACCGACTGGATCAAGCTCGAAGTCATCGGTGACGACCGGACGTTGCTGCCCGACGCCGTCGAGCTCGTTGCCGCGACGGAGCAGCTGGTCGCCGAGGACTTCGTCGTTCTTCCCTACACGAATGACGACCCGGTACTAGCGAGCCGCCTCGAGGATCTCGGTTGTGCCGCGGTCATGCCGCTCGGCTCGCCCATCGGCAGCGGGATGGGGATCCGCAACCCGTACAACATCGCGATCATCCGTGAGCGCTGCACGGTGCCGGTCATCCTCGACGCCGGCATCGGCACCGCATCCGATGCGGCCCTTGCGATGGAGCTCGGTTGTGACGCCGTGCTGCTCGCCAGCTCGGTAACGCGGGCCAAAGACCCGGCGGCGATGGCCGAAGCGATGCGGAAAGCGGTGGAGGCGGGCCGCCTAGCCCGTCTAGCCGGCCGCATCCCCCGGCGCCTCTACGCCGACCCCAGCACCCCGATGTCCGACCTCCCCACCCTCTAACTCACCTTCTTCGGAGTTTCCGTCCCGTCTGACGGGACTTTCCCTCCGAAGAAGGGGGCGAGGTCCACGACGAGCGGGGGCAGCGGTCCCCGCAAGCTCTCGTCCGTGGCAACGATGACTCTCCAACCTGCTCCGGTGACGCGGTTCCGTTTCGAGCTGTCATTGACCCAGCCCTTACGGCCGCCGTGGGTCTTGTAGCCGTCTGCCTCCACGATCAACATCCGATCCGGGTAGGCGAAGTCGACCCGGGTGACGAAGCGACCATCCACCTTGATCCGCAGCTGTCGAACGGGCTCAGGAAAGCGGAACCTCTTGATGACCCTGTAGGTCTTGAGCTCGAGGACTCGTATCCCTTGGGCCTTTGAGCCATGAGCTGTTTGAGGGTGGCTGAGCCGGGCCGGCCGTTGGCTACCCGGGCCTGCGCATACCAACGTAAACGTGCAAGTGATGCAAGGTTCCGCCGAAGTACGTCCTCGAGCGCCATCTCGACGTCTTCGAAGGACGCAACCCCACCAAGGTCGAGAAGGGTTCGCGCCGGTGTAGTCATCGGAAGTCCGTTCCGGATCTGGACATCCATCTCGGGCAAGTCGCTTCGGTGAACCACAACCCCGGCGACGGCGAGCCTGACATCGGCCGGCACGGTGATCTCGATCACCGATCGAGGGAAGCCATCGAGGTTCATCAACGCTGCGGCGGTACGCCCGGAGGCGACGCCGCGGCCATCCGTGGCCAGGATCGCGGCTAGGACACGCTGCTCGAAATCCAGGAGAGGACCCGGGAGCGCATACACCCTCGCGCTCACACGTCGCAGCCTTCCCGAAGCGACGCGCCGGCTCACGCTTGACGATGAGACTCCGAGTTCCGTCAGCTGACGTTTGGAGATGAGGCTCCTCTGCATCGCTGCGGTGCGGTTCATGTCCCTGTCGCAATCAAGGTTCTTACGGGCGATAGCCATGCCCAGATAGTGGCGGTCACCTGCGACAGGAATCCGGAAGCCTCTTTCTTCGGAGCCTAAGTGCCGTCACGCGGGACGGAGACTCCGGAAAAGGGTGCTTTCACCAGCCCTCGGTGCCCGGCTCCCCTTTGAAGGGTCCGACGATGTTGGATGTGATCCATCCTCCGTAGTAGTTACCGGCTTGGGGGGTCACCCGCTCGTCGCCGAGGAAACATGCGTCGACGCGGCCCGGATAGAAGGAGACATGCCCCGCCAAGGACTCGAAACCTGCAGTCGGCGCTTCGTAGGTCCATGCGGCCCGTTCCGAGATCTTGTCGCCCGTGACCGCGTCGAGATAGCCGGCCGTGCCCTTCCATTCGCAGAAGGTGGTCTTGCCTAGCGCATTTGGGCGCAATGAATCGGGCTCGATGTCCTCGCGCGGGATGTAGACCGTGGGCGGCCCGGACGTTTCGAGAACCCGCAGTGCTCGGTCGCTGGTGGCGATCGTCCGGCCCCCGAACTCGACCCGGACGGTCATGTCGATGGGCTCGATGCGGGGTGGCCGCGGGTAATCCCACACGGATTCCTGGCCGGGCCCGGGCTCGATCCGAGTGATCTCCATCGCCTTCGATGCTACCCACCCTGACTAGGATGATCCCGATGGGAGACATCCTCGTAGGCACCGCGTCCTCGACCGACAAGTCGCTACTCGGTTCGGGCTGGTATCCCAAGGGAGCATCGTCCGCCGAGGATCGTCTGCGCTTCTATGCCGAGAGCTTCCCGCTCGTCGAGGTCGACTCCACCTACTATTTCCCTCCGTCGGAGAAGAACTCGGAGCTCTGGGTCGAGCGAACCCCGCCGGGCTTCACCTTCAACATCAAGGCCTTCTCGCTCCTCACCCAGCATCCGACCAAAGCCGAGGCTCTCTACAAGGACCTCGATGTTCCCGATAAGAAGACGATCTATCCGAAGGACCTAGCGCCGGAAGCCATGGAAGAGGTCTGGGACCGTTTCCTCTCGGCCATCGAACCTCTCGATAAAGCCGGCAAGCTCGGTGCGCTGCTGTTCCAGTTCCCGCCCTGGTTCACGATCGCGGCCAAGAACAAGAGATACATCCTCGAGTGCGCCAAGCGAGTGGCTCCATGGCGCATGCTCGTCGAGTTCCGCCACAAGTCCTGGCTATCTGAGAGCAACCGCGACGAGACCCTCGAGTTCCTGGAGGGCCATGGTCTCCCGTTCGTCTGCGTCGATATGCCGCAAGGTTTCAAGAGCTCGGTCCCCCCGGTCGTTGCCGCGACATCGGATCTTGCTGCCGTCCGTTTCCACGGGCACAACGACGCGGAGTGGGAGAGCGGCTCGGTGCAGAAGCGCTTCAAGTACCTCTATTCGAAGGATGAGCTAAAGGAATGGGCTCCGAAGATCGAAGAGCTGGCCGGCTCGGCCGAGAAGACACACGTCCTGATGAACAACTGCTACAGAGATTATGCACAGCGCAACGCGCGCGAACTAGCAGGACTTCTAGGCGTGTGATTTTCGCTCGCGGCCTAGTGAGTGAAACGTTACTGGACAGTCTCGTCGGTCCTCTCCATGATGTGGGAATGAACGATCGGGACGAATTCAAGCATCTGCAGCAGAGGCTCGTAGATCTGTGGCCGACGATGTCGCCGCGCTCGTCGGATCCCGAGCCCCGGACGGTGGTGGTGATTCACTCCATCAGCTTTTGGGTGCCAGAGCACACGTTTCCGTTGTTTCCCGCAATGGAAGAGCGGTTCCTCTTCTTCGTGCTCAATGCACTTCGACAACGCTCGACGCGGGTCGTCTACGTAACCTCTCAGCCTGTTCATCCCCGCCTCGTCGATTACTTCCTCGACCTCGTGCCGGGCGTGGATCTGGACGACGTTCGAAAGAGGTTGATATTCATCTCGCTCTCCGATCCCAGCCCGAAACCATTGACCGAGAAGATTCTGTCTCGCCCCCACGTTGTCGAGCGGATACGGAGAGAAGTTGCTCGTACGGAGCGGGCGATGATTTTTCCGTACAACGTGTCGGCCCTCGAGTTGGAGCTCGCGGTGCAACTGGGTGTCCCCGTCTACGGGCCGGATCCGACGCTGGACCACTGGGGGACGAAGATCGGAAGCAAGACGATCTTCATAGAAGAAGGAGTGAGTCATCCCATCGGGGTGGAGGGCGTCTCGACGATCAACGACCTGGCTTCGGGGATAGAGCACATCCGCGAGCAGCGTCCGGGGGTGCGAAAGGTGGTGGTGAAATTCGATCGGGCCTTGAACGGACTGGGAAACGCCATCATCGATCTTGAGGGCGCGACCGATCGTGATGACGTTGTTGCAGCCGCGAGAAATCTCGCGCCTGAGGATCGCCAGGCCGACGCCGCGACCTACCTCCGCGAACTGCGGACCGGTGGAGGCATCGTTGAGGAGCTCATCACCGGAGACGAGTTCAGCAGTCCGAGTGTCCAGCTAAGGAATAGTCCGCTCGGCGAGGTCGAGATCATCTCTACGCATGATCAAGTCCTGGGCGGTCCGACGGGACAGATGTTCTTGGGATGTCGATTTCCCGCTGATCCCGCATATGTCCGCGCGATCAGCGAGGAAGCCATGAAGGTGGGCAAGCGACTGGCGAGCGAAGGAGTCATAGGTCGCTATGGCATCGACTTCGTCGTTACGCGCAATAGCGCCGGGTCTTGGCTCCCGTACGCGGTCGAGATCAACCTCCGGAACGGCGGCACCACACATCCCTTCTTGACACTGATCGCCCTTACCGAGGGTATCTACAACCCTGCTTCGGGGATCTTCACTGCGCCGGATGGGACCGAGAGGCACTACATGGCAACCGACCACGTAGAGGATGAGCGTCTTAAGCGGCTGACGCCGGATGACCTACTCGATCTCTCCGCGGACGCTCCTCTCGCGTGGGAGGCGGAAGCACTAATGGGCCCCGCATTCCATTTGGTGTCGGCGATAGCCGTAGCTGGACAAATTGGTGTCACGGCGATCGCAGGCAGCCGAGAAGGGGCCCACGAGGTCTATTCGGCCGTGAAGCAGCGCCTGGTCGAAGAAGCAACGAAGGCAACTGCCACAGAGATTGCGCGCAACGAAACGCTAAGGAACTCGCCGAGCTGCTAAGGGCATGAGCGGCGATCCAAGAGGGTGAGTTAGAACCAGGAGAGTCACGAGGAGTACGCCAACATTTGGCTTGGCTAATCGCCGATCGGACGCGATGATTGCCGCATGACGAAAAGCGGTGGGTGAGATCGTTCTACCGGCCACTTCTTCGCGGCGCCCTCGTGAACTCTTAGAGCGCGCGGCGCCCCTCAAGGTTCTCGAGGAATCACTCGAAGCCGTTCTCACAGGAGCCATGCGGAACTGAGAGATCCCGGTCGTGTTCGATGCCTCTGGTATGACAAACTGTGATACAGTTTCCTCCGTGTCCAGAGCGATATCGATACGCCTTGATGAGGAGGCCGAACGGGCCCTCTTACGCCTTGAGGCGTCCGGGATGAACCGATCCGAGGCCATTCGAACGGCTCTCGTGGAATCGGCTCAGAGGTTGCGTCAACGTCAACAGATCGCCGACGAAGTTGCTGCTCTCGAGGCAGACGAAGCTGATCGGGAAGAGATGCTGGAAGTCGCATCTTTCATGGAACGCCTCCGTGCGTAGGGGAGACATCCACGAACTTCGGCCGCAGCGCGGCAAGGGTCATGAGCAACGAGGTCGCAGATTCGGCGTCATTCTCCAGGCAGACGAGTTCCTTCCACGCTCAGTGGTGATCGTTGCTCCTACCTCGCGGAGCGCTAGGGCCGCCACCTTCCGACCCGAGATCGAGATCGGCGATGAACCCACGCGTGTCCTCGTCGAGCAGATAGGGGCCGTGGACACGAGTCGGCTTGGCAAGCTGGTGGGGCATGTCGCCCCGGCCGAGCAGTGGGAGATAGACGATGCCTTGCGATTGGTTCTGGCGTTGGGCTAGCCGTCGCAACGAAGGGAGCACGATGCGAGCATCGAGGATGCGAGACATACCGGGCTTCGGGATCGACAAGGTCGCGGCGGCAGCAGGCGAGGATCCCGAGGTGCTCAGGATGGAGAACCTAGACACCGACCTTCCGCCTCCTCCGGGAGTCATCGAGGCCACCCAGGACGCGCTGGCGCGGATCGAGTACAGCAGCTGGCTCCCGTTCAGCGGCCGTCTCGATCTGAAGCAGGCAGTAGCGGACCACGTCGAACGTCGGAGTGGTGTCCGTTACGACCCGGGTTCCGAGATCGTTATCGCCGCCACGGAAGGAACCTCGATGCTCGACTCGCTTCTAGCTATGTGCGATCCGGGAGACGAGGTTGTGCTCACGGATCCCACGTACGCCGGGATGATCAACCGGGTCCGGCTCGCGGGAGCCGTCCCGCGCTTCGCTGTTTGTCGCGTCCAGGAGGGTCGGTGGCGTCTGGACCTCGACAGCCTTCGTGACTCGGTGACAGACGAGACGAAAGCGTTGTTCCTGCAGAACCCCACGTTCCCAACCGGCATGGTCCTGAACCAAGAGGAATGGCAAGCGATCGTGGATCTTGTCCTGGAGAAGGATCTCTTGCTCATCTATTGGGCGTCGATGGAAGGGATCGTGTTCGACGGCGCTCCCATCATCCATCCGGTCTCCTTCGAGGGGATGCGCGAACGAACCATCATTCTCGGCTCCGTCAGCATCGAGTACCGGATGGTCGGTTGGCGCGTGGCATGGGCAGTTGCGGAGCCCGATACGGCTGATGCCCTCGGCACCGTCCACATCTATAACGGGTTGGTGGCAAGTGGGTTCTGCCAAGCGGGCGCGCTAGCCGCCCTGCGGTCGGCCCCCGCGGACTTCGATAACGCGGTAGCCGAGTTCGAGAGGCGGCGCGACGCCGTCGTGGAGGAGCTCGATGGTCTCCCTGTCGTAAGTGCCTCGGGCGGATGGGCCCTCCTCCTCGACACGAAGGCGATGGGTGTCTCGCCGCCAGATGCCTCCGCACGACTCCTGGAGCAGAAGATAGCTGCGACTCCGATGACGGTGTGGGGTGAAACGGTGGCACCTCGTTACATTCGGTTCGTATTCAGTAGAGAACCGGTAGAGCGGATCCGCGGGCTGGGGGCGAGGGTTCGGAAAGCCCTTACCCTTATCTAACCCGGCCCTATTGAGAAGGAGGCTCCGATGCCGAGGATCACTCCACATCTTTGGTTCGACAAGGAGGCCGTGGAGGCCGCGGAGTTCTACACGACCGCGTTCCCGGGCTCGAAGGTCACCAATGTTTCGAGGATCACCGACACGCCGTCCGGGGACTGCGACATCGTCTCGTTCGAGTTGCTCGGTCAACCGTTCATGGCGATCAGTGCCGGGCCCCTGTTCCGTTTCACGCCTGCCGTTTCGTTCCTGGTCCGGTGTCCGACCCGCGAGCAGGTGGATGCGCTCTGGAGTGAGCTCTCACGAGGGGGAGACCAGCTCATGCCCCTCGACTCGTACCCGTTCAGCGAACGTTATGGATGGACGACCGACCGATACGGCCTCTCGTGGCAGGTGATGCTCGACTCCACGGGAGAGATCGATCAAGCGATAGTCCCGACCCTGATGTTCGTCGGGGATGTCTGCGGCAAGGCAGAGGAAGCGGCCAAGCACTACACGTCGGTGTTCCCCGGCTCGTCGATCGAGCACATCCAGCGATACGGCGATGAAGAAGAGCCCGAGGAGTCGGGAACGGTCAGGCACCTCTATCTCTCACTGGACGGCTACAAGTTCGCCGCGATGGACAGCGCGCGCGAACACGCCTTCGGGTTCAACGAGGCGATCTCCTTCATGGTCGGGTGCGAGACCCAAGACGAGATCGACTACTACTGGGATGGGCTTTCGGCGAGCCCCGAGGCCGAACAATGTGGCTGGTGCAAGGACGCGTTCGGCGTGTCCTGGCAGGTGGTCCCTGCGGCTCTCGAGGAGCTGCTCAGTCAAGGGACGGAGGAACAGACCGCTCGGGTGACCCAGGCCTTCCTCCAGATGAAGAAGTTCGACATAGCGACGCTGCAGAGGGCCTACGAAGGGCAGCCGTAGGCTCCCGAGATGTTCGGCAGATGGCGGCGTGCGACCTCGTCCGAGGTCGGGGCCCGGCTGGGGGAGATCCTCCTTCTGGATGACTCCGCCCTCTTCTTCGGCATCGGATCCAAGGGGGCCACGCAGCTGAGGGGCAACGGATGCCTCGGCGTGTCGCCAACCGAGGTGGTTTTCGTGAGGTGGTGGCCTCGGAAGGAGCTCCGTATCGAGCGCGAGCGGATCATAGGGATAGAGCGGACGAGGTCTCATCTGGGAAAGCGGATCGGTCGTGATCTTCTGCTGATCCGGTTCACGGATGACCAAGGACAAGCAGACTCGATCGCCTGGTTCGTGAACGACTTACCGGCATGGGAAGCTGTTCTCCAGATGCCCACATGAAAGCTCTCAAGCAGGCTTGGTGGGCTCCGTTCGCTGGGGTCCTGGCGCTCGCGCAACTGTGGGTAGGCGCAGCGTTCCTTTATGGAGAAGGCACCTCCAACGTGCTCGACGCCGAGAGCACGATGGCCGGAGTCTCATTCACGTTCGCAGGAGCCTGTGCTCTCATCGCCGGGCTTTGGCTACGGCCGAACAAGCGAGGGCTGGGGAGCGCGCTGGTGATCATCGGCGCATCGCTGGGCGCGATCTGGGTCTGGACGATCGTCATGACGCCTATCGCGCTGGCGATCATCGTGGGTGTCGTGGTTAGTCAGTTCCGTTCGGCTGCGCCGGTCATCGAACCGACCTAGCACCGATTCCCAGGGTCAACCCCCACGCTCGTGGAAGGGTCTGTGGAGACCTAGCACGTGTGGGCCGTCACGCATCTAAGGACTTAGGCACCGAGCCCGACTTTCGAATCAATACCAGTCCAAAGGCAAACCACGATAATCCAAATGCGATGAGACCACCCTGCTCGGCGAACAGGATGCCGAGCACCGTCCCTAGTACGAGGAGCCATGTGCACCAACTCGGGAGCCCCACGCGCCTGAGGAACACTCCGAAGGCAGTGAGAAGCAACATACCCAGCAGCAGCCCTATGACATAAGCAAGCCCGAGCGCATCCAGCCCTGCGCAATGCTCGAGCAAGTTGGCGAGGCCCGCGACTCCGAACCCGGCGCCGGCAACAAGCCCAATCCCTGCTTTGGTCTTGCTCATCACCGATCGGAAGATCCTGTAGAGACCAAAGAGAACTACGCCCAGAGAAAGGAACGCAACCGTATCGACACCGTTGAGCAGGTAGTCGGAAGAGGAGTTGCAGTCCCAATAATCGGGATCCGGGGACACCCGGCTGCCAATGTGCTTCGCGACCCACGCGAGTCCGGCAAAGATTGCGGATGTACCTGTAATCATCCGAAGGCGCGCGGCGGGGTTCGGCGAGGCCATGAGCGGAACGATGCCACACATCTTTGGACGGAGCCCCTATGGCTCCTATTGGCAGCAGGTCTCCGCCGCCTGCCGCAGGGACAGATGTGCTCGTTCCCACGTCGGCGTGACGACTCCGGAGGTGTCCGGTGAAGCGACAGATCTGGAGGCAGATGTGGAGGACGTAGTCAGCATCAGGGAAGGGGCGGGATAGTCGCGTAAGGTATCGGGATTCGCTGAGCGAGGACCGTGTTCGGGTCGAGGTGTCACTCTAGGCATAGGAGGGCGGATCGTCCCGAAGGGCGACGGTTAGATGCGTCGGGTGTTGGTCAATCTTGCCTCTTAAGCTGCGGACTAAAAGGGGGGTCGAAGTTTGCGACTGGGGTTGATCTTGGGACTGCTCGCGCTTTTCTTGGTGGCTTGTGGGGATGGTGAAGACCTTGCGGCACCAGAGGAGACACCTATACCGGATCTTGTCACTTTGGATCAATTTCAGCTTCAAGTGAACCAATTATGCGTAGAAGAACACGAGCGTGTCGACGCCTTGTTCACCGATTTCCCCGACAAACCGACTCCAAGATTCATCCAGTCCTTCATAGGTGACTTCGCGACGAGTTACAGGACGTACCGCGAAGGCTTGGTTGCCGTCGGCGCTCCGGAAGGTCGAG
>JBKJYP010000200.1:0-7766 GCA_046715695.1 Actinomycetota bacterium
GATCCCGAACATCTCGTGGGTCTCACGCTCGTGCCAGAGGGCGCCGGCGAAGACGCTCGAGATGCTCGGGCAAGAAGGATCGGCAGCGTCGACCGGCACGTGGATATTCACGTGGATCACGTGATCCGGCGAGTAGAGATGAACCAGGATCTCGAGCCCGCCGGGGTTGTCGGCGACCTCGGAACGGTCGATCGCCGACAGGAAGGTGAAGAAGCGGCAGCTCAGCCCGTCGGTGTCTCGCAGGGCTCGCATCAACTCGACCAGGTTCTCGCCGGGACAGATGAGATCGACCTGGCCGTGGTTGACCTTGGCATCGCCGACGTAAGGGGCGACCGCGTTGATCCGGTCGAGCGCGACGTCGGCGCCCACCCTCTCGATGACCGGCATCTGGGTCAGATCCCTCCTGCCAGGCCGGGCTCGGGGATATGCGGGATCTCGATGACGTGGCCCGCCCACTTCTTGCGAGGGTCCTCACCGGCGATCTTCTCCTGGAGGCGGATTACGCCCTGGATCAGTGCCTCGGGGCGCGGGGGACAACCCGGTACGTAGACATCCACGGGGATGATCTGGTCCACGCCCTTGGTCACCGAATACGAGTCCCAGTAAGGCCCACCGCAGTTCGCGCACGATCCCATGGAGATAACGTATTTGGGCTCCGGCATCTGGTCGTAGACCCGCTTGAGCGGCGCGGCCATCTTGTCGGTCACCGTGCCGGCGACCACCAGCAGATCGGCCTGACGAGGCGAAGCCGGGAAGGGGATCACCCCGAAGCGGATGATGTCGAACTTCGTGGCGAGAGCCGCGCCCATCTCGATCCCGCAGCAAGCCAGGCCGAACTGCATCATCCAGAGCGAGTACTTGCGGCTCCAGTTGAGCAGCCAATTCACGGGCCCCGGGAGGCTTACCTTCTCGAGGGGCGCAGTCATAGGTTTATTGCCACTCGAGCACCTTCTTCTTGATCGCATAGACGAGGGCCAGGGCCAGGATCCCGATGAAGATGACCATCTCGACAAAGGCTTGGGTGCCGAGGCGCTCGAACACGATCGCCCAGGGGAACAGGAAGACGGCCTCGACATCGAAGATGACGAATAGCAGGGCGAAGATGTAATAGCGGACGTTGGACTGGCTCCACCCCTGGCCGATGGGGTCGATGCCCGACTCGTAGGTCGTGAGCTTCTCGGGATGCGGGACGTTCGGCCTCAGGAGACGAGCGATCTGAAGGGTCACGCCGACGAGACCGACCCCCACGAGGGCGAAGATTCCGATGGTTACGTACTGGCCCAAGTAACCGTCAGGCATCCCCCGGATCTACCCTCCTCCAACGCATAGGTGACGCGTCTCGATAGCAACAAAATCCCTGGATACGGCACCGAAAACTATCACGGTGACCCTCAGATCCTGGGTGTTCGTTCGCTCGTGAATCGAGAGGTTCAGTTTCGCTGATCACGGTTGTCGAGTTCTTGTCATACCTAGCTGTTAGGTTGGCTGAAGCCATCTGGAGAGGGGTTAGGGACAGGCCCGCAGCCCCCGGCAACCTGCCATCCGGCAAGGTGCCAAAGCCTGAGTCGATGGCGGAAGGCGGTTCCGATGTCCACAACACCCGTCGGATATTGCGGGCTCTACCTGCCCGGCCACGACGTCCACTTCATCTACTTCGCACCGCTTCGTCCAGATCTGGTTCGGGGGGGTATCTGTTCTGCGTGGCCGACGCAGATAGCCCGGACCTTCGCTCCTGCCCCACGGGCCCGCTGACCGAGGTCACCTCCTTCGAGACCCTTGTCCAACGCACGCGAGAAGCTGGAGGCACCATGATGACCGGGAAAGAAGCCCTCCGTCTGTTCGGCGATCCGGAGGACGCGTGATTCAGGGTTTGGCGGGGGAGAGGCCGTCGATCTTGTAGATGTCCAGGCCCCGGCTCCCATCACCCACGAAGGCGTAGCCTCGCTGCCAGTTCGCGTCCCAGGTGCTCGTCCCGGACCCGATCAGGTAGTGCGCCAGCTCGACCGGGTTGGAGGGGTCGGAGAAGTCGATCGCCATCACCCCACCCGCATACCAGGCAGTTACGACCACGTCGTGCTTTGGCACCACCGAGAAATTGTGGGCGGTACAGAGCCCTTGGATGAGACGTTGGGGAGCGAAGTGGCCGAGCTGGGCGGGGGCCGTCGGGTCCGACACGTCGTAGAACCAAAGGGCGCCGCCGTAGCTCACGGGTGCGCCGAGGCAGGACAGGTTGCCCGGCCCGAAGGACTCGAAGCCGAAGATCGCCGTGTCGCCGTCGTTCGAGAGTGCGACCGAGTGCCAGATGGCGTCGGCTACATCGTGGATCTCGGCGATGATCACCGGCTGCGTTGGGTCGGAGACATCCCAAACCTGACCCTCGGTGAGGCACGCCATGTAGGCGAGGTCACCACGGACGACCCCATCGTGGCAGCCGACGGCGGGGAGGACACTCGGGGTGGACACGATCTCGGGCTCGGCCGGGTTCGTGATGTCGACGACCGAGATGATCCCGTGAGCGCTCGGGCAGGCCCCACTGGTCGACGCCGGGTACGACTGGACGTAGACGAGGCCTCTCCCTCCGTGCTCGAACGTGATGTTGGTGTGCGACCCGCATTGGGTCTCGACGAAAGCAACCTCACGAGGGTTCCGCCGGTCCGAGATGTCGACGAGACGGATGCCCTCCCTGCCTTCGGTTCCGCCGAGGTTGCAGCCGACGTCCTCCGTACTCGAGTTTCCGCTCGGCGAATCGATGCTCATAACCACGATGTTTCGCCATAGGCCGATGTCGTAGCCGGAACCGGCACACCCGAGATGGCCCACCGGTTTGGGGTTCTGCGGGTTGCGCACGTTCACCACCCATAGTCCCGACGATTCGCTGGCTCCGTTGACTGCAACAGCCGCATAGCCATCCTTGGTGACAACGACATCGTTGGCCCCGCCGAGTTCCGCGCTGCCCAGGAGGTGCATGTTGTCGGAACGGTCGTCGTCGGTCTGGGGCCGGGCGCTCGACGGCGCGCCGAGGACGACGATCAGGAAAAGACAAATTGTTGCGCCCATGATCTTGTGCCGCATCCCCGGATGGTTCTGGAACCGGGCCGGCTTTCCTTTATCGGTGGAACGGGTCCAGCACACGGATACCGTCGAACTTGCGGAAGTCGCGATCGTGGCTCCAGATCTCCCTCACGCTGTTCTGTCGCATGAGCGCCACGAGTTGAGCATCGGGTACGAGGTTCCCGCGGGTCCGTCCGCCGGCCACGCTCTTGTAGTGCTCCCAGAAACCTTCTCCCTCTCCTGGCGATCGGACGTGAGCAAGGGTCAGGAGCTGCTCGACGTTCTCGGTCGCTTCCTGGGGCGACAACGGTTCATCGAAGATCGCCGGGTGAGTGGAGATCCGAAGGTAGGACATGACCACCGGCCAGAAGATGAGAAGGAGATCCGGGCCTTTCGCGAGATCTAAAAGAACCGACGTTGCTTTGGCGTTGAAGGGGCTGGAGCGGTCAGAGGCATACAGCAGCAGATTCACGTCGAGGGTGGCGCTCACCCGTCTCGTAGGGCCGCTTCGAGTGCGTCCTTGTCCTCCAGGTCGATCCGAGCTCCCATCGATCGCGAGTTCCAGCTGAATGAAGAGGCGACCCTTCCTCGGGCTGGCTCTTTAAGGGCGGCTGCCGCGATCTCGGTCACGATCCGGCCGAGGCTCTTGCCTTCCTCCCGAGCTCGACGCTTCAGGTCGGCCAGGACATTCGGGTCGATATCGAGAGTGGTTCGGGGCATGATGCGTGATGCTACTACTTCAAGCATCAGATGTCGCGACCAGACCACCTTTGGGAAGCGGTCTAGGAGCCGATGAAGAAGGTGGCGTCGGCCGCCAGGTCGGCGAGCGGGCCCCAGAGGATGCCGAATAGCAGGGTGGCGGCGGCTGTGAGACCGATGACGATCGTGGGGATCGTCCGGGGCTCACCGAAGGAGCTCTGGGCGTCGGGCTCCTCCATGTACATGACGACCATGATCCGCAGATAGAAGAACGCAGCGATCGCACTGGCCACCGCCCCGACGACGACCAGCGGCACGTTCCCGGATTCCACGGCCGCGCCGAAAACCAGCAGCTTGCCGACGAAGCCGGAGGTCAGCGGGACCCCGGCGAGCGATAGCAAGAAGAGGGTCAGAGCGCCGGCGAGCATCGGCCTGCGGAAGAAGAGGCCCTTGAGATCGGGGAGCCTGAGCTTCGTCTCATCGCCTCCCGAGACGGCGGCCACGATCGCGAATGCCCCCAGAACCGTGAGGCCGTACGTAGCCAGATAGAAGAGGGAGCCGGAGATGCCGCGATCGCTCGCGGCGACGACCCCGATCAAGACGAAGCCGGCGTGGGCTATAGACGAGTAAGCGAGCACCCGTTTGAGGTTGTCTTGAGCGATGGCCATGATCGATCCACCCAGCATCGTGGCGATGGCGATCCCGGTGATCAGCGGACGCCAGTCCCACCGCAGAGGCAGAAGGCTAGTTTCGAACAACCGGAGAATCGCAGCGAAGCCGGCCAGCTTGGAACCGGCGGCCATGAAACCGGTGATCGCTGCCGGCGCGCCTTGGTAAGCATCCGGGGTCCACATATGGAAGGGGACGGCCGCTACCTTGAAGCCAAGCCCGACGATCAACAATCCCGAGGCCAGAACCATGAGCGAGACATCGGTGGAGGCCGTGTCCTGGAGCCAGCCCACGATCCCGTTCTGCCCATACAACGCCGTCGTTCCGGACGCTCCATAAGCCAGCGCGATCCCCAGCAAGAAGAAGGCTGAGGAGAAGGCCCCGAGCATGAAGTACTTCAGCGCGGCTTCCTGACTGGCGGCTGATCTCCGGCGGAACCCGACCAGCACGTACAGCGCGATCGAGAACGTCTCGAGAGCTAGGAACATGACGATGAGGTCGGTGGCCGATGCCATCAGCATCATCCCCGCGAGCGCGAAGAGAACGAGTGAGTACATCTCGGGTTCCTCGATGCCCTCACGCGTGAGCTGATCCTTCGCCGCCCAGACGGCGATCAATCCGAAGATGAGAAGCGTTCCCTTCACGAACGCGGCGAAGCCATCCATCGCGATCAGGCCGCCGAAGTGAAGGGCGGGTCGTCCATCGCTCGCAGCTTGTCCTGCGACCCAAACGAACCATCCGGCACCACCGATGATCAAGGTCGCTGCCGGCGCGAGCATCTGGTCGCGGAACGACCGGCGCCCTTCGGTCCCGGGCATCAGCGCGTAGATCATCACCAGCAAGAGGGCGCCGCCGGCGAGGACGAGCTCCGGAGCGATGCCGCCGAGTCTGATAGGAGGGGGATCGAAAGGCATCACTGATCCCCATCTTTCTCAGCCGTGAGGCCGGGTGCTTGCCTCGGGCAGACATCGGCTCCTGCCGGAGCCCCGGGAAGAACCGAACAACTCTGGAGCTGGGTGGCGATCCGTTCCGCGGCCGGCTCGATCCTCTCCAGGAACGGTTTCGGATAGACGCCGATGGCCACTATGAGAGCGAGAACCGGTGCCAGCATCAGGCGTTCACGGAGATCGAGATCCGGCAAGTTGCGGTTCTCCTCGTTCGTGATGGGGCCGTGGAACACCCTTCGATAAGCCCACAGCAGGTAGACCGCGGCGAGCACGATCCCGAACGCGGCCGGGATCACCCACCAGCGATAGCCGAGGAAGGTACCCAACAGGATCAGGAATTCGCCGACGAACCCATTCAGCCCGGGCAACCCGAGGGACGACAGCGCAACGAAGAGGAAGACACCGGCAAGAACGGGCACGCTCTTCGCCAGTCCGCCGAAGTCGCCGATCTGCCGGGTGTGGCGGCGGTCGTAAAGAGCTCCGACGAGGATGAAGAGTGCTCCGGTTGAGAGACCGTGGCTCACCATCTGCAAGATGCCTCCGGTCATGCCCTCCGCGTTCCCGACGAACATCCCCAGCACGACGAATCCGAGGTGAGCCACGGACGAGTACGCGATGAGGCGCTTGAGGTCGGCCTGGACGGCGGCCACCAGTGCTCCGTAGACGATGCCTGCGATCGCGAGACCCATCACCATCGGGATCAGCTCCCGCGCTGCATCCGGGAACAGCGGGATCGCGAAGCGGATCAGTCCGTACGCGCCCATCTTCAAGAGAACGGCTGCCAGCATCACCGAGCCTGCCGTCGGAGCTTCCGTATGGGCGTCGGGCAGCCACGTGTGCAGGGGGACCAAAGGAACTTTCACCGCGAACGATGCGAAGAAGGCGAGGAACAACAACCGCTGCGTGTCGAGGCTGAGCGGCGTGCCGAGCAGCGACTGGTAATCGAACGTCGGGGTGTCCCCGGCAGCGAAGTAGAGATAGATGATCGCTACCAGCATCAGGAGAGATCCCGCGAGCGTGAAGATGAAGAACTTCATCGCGGCGTAGATCCGTCGGTTGTAACCCCACATCCCGATCAGGAAGTACATCGGGATCAATGTCGCCTCCCAGAACAGATAGAAGAGGAACATGTCGAGGGCACAGAAGACGCCGATCATCCCCGTCTCGAGGGCGAGTAGAAACACGAAGAACGGCTTCACGCGGCTCTTGATCGACCAGGAAGCGAGCACGCCGATCGGCATCAGGAACGTCGCCAACAAGACCATCCAGAGGCTGACCCCATCGATCCCGGTTCGATAGCCGGCGCCCCACTGTGGGACCCACTCGTACCGGGAGCCGAGCTGGAAGCCGGGGGCCGCAGCGTCGAAGTCGAGAAGCAGCTTGAGCGAGAGCAGGAACACCAGGACCGTCACCGCAAGAGCGCCGAGGCGAACGAACTGATCCTTGTCTTTGGGTACCAGGAGAAGGAGAAGTCCGCCGGCGAGTGGAGCGAAGATCACGAGGTCGAGGATGCGATCGCTCATCCGAGTGTCACCCGCACGACCAGGATCGAAAGGACGATCGTTACTCCGAGCAAGAACACCACCGCGTAGTTGCGAAGGAAACCCGATTGCACGCGACGGAGGGCTTCAGAGGTCGACGAGATCAGGCCGCCGGACCCGACGAGCAAGCCGTCGATCCATCTCTTGTCCACGACATCCGCGAAGTACGTCGCCATAGCCTTACCCGGAAGCACGATCAACCGGCCGTAGATGTGATCTACGTAGAACTTGTTGCGCGAGGCCTCGATAAGTGGCCCGGCCACACGTTCGAGTGACCGGCGACGCAGGTTGCCCGAACGTGACAGATACAGGGACGCCGCGGCCAGGATGCCCACGGCCGCGACCATGAGCGCGGCCCCCGCAAGGATCCAAGGGGTGAGTCCCTCGGGCACATGGGCCTCGCCAACGACGGGCTCTATGAAGTGCTCCAACGTCAGCACCCCGGGGAGGTTGATAGCTCCTCCGATGAGGGCCAATGCCCCCAGTGGTACCAATGCCACCGCCATGAACACTGGCGCGTCGTGCGGGTGTGCGCCGGCAGGTAGACGCGACTTTCCTTCGAAGACCCGGAAGTAGAGCCGGGACATGTAGAACGCGGTCAACCCGGCGGTGATGACTCCGATCGCCCACAAACCGTATTGACCCTCATGCCACGCGGATGCCAGGATCGCGTCCTTCGAGAAGAAGCCGGCGAACGGAACGACACCGGATATCCCCAGCCAGCCCAAAGCGAACGTCGTGCCCACGATAGGCATCTGTTTCCTGAGACCGCCCATCTTGCGCATGTCGGTCTCACCGGCCAACGCGTGCATCACCGCACCGGCACCGAGGAACATGAGCGCCTTGAAGAAGGCGTGCG
>JBKJYP010000201.1:0-6567 GCA_046715695.1 Actinomycetota bacterium
CTGCTGTGCGGGTTCCACCACAAGCTGGTCCACGAGCACGGCTGGATGATGATGATGGGAGTGGGCGGGATCACCTCCTGGTTCAGACCGGACGGGACGCCCTACGATGCGGGTTGTGACGAGCAACCTGAGCCATCTCGAAACTGAGTTCTCAGCAGGAGCGATAAGCACCGAGCTCGACGATCTGACATCCCATGCAGGGGACTGGTCCCCTAGCCACCTAGCGGCCTTGCGTGCCGGGAGTGATCTATCCCTGCCCGTGGCCGTTGCGCGTCCAGCTTCTGCAGACGAGGTGGCGGCGATCCTTCGGTGGGCGAACGAGACGAAGACGGCTGTGGTGCCGTTCGGTGCCGGTTCCGGAGTGTGCGACAACATCAAGCCGGACGGAGCCCTGGTGATGGACCTCGGGAGACTCGATCACATCGGCGAGGTCGATGAGAAGAGCCGGCTGGTGAACGCGGGCGCGGGGGTCGGCGGGAAACGGATCACAGAGGAGCTCGCCGCGAAAGGGTGGATGCTCGGACACGAGCCGCAGAGCCTCGATATCTCGACGGTCGGCGGTTGGCTCGCGACACGGGCCTGCGGCCAGCTCTCGGCCCGCTATGGCGGGATCGAGGACATCGTCTCCGGATTCGAGGCCGTGCTCCCCGATGGAAGCATCCTGCAGGCGAAGCCGAACCCGAGGAGCTCTACCGGACCGGACGTCGCCTCCTTGTTGCTCGGCTCGGAGGGGTCTCTTGGTGTGATCATGAGTGCGACCCTTCGGGTGTCGCCGATCCCCGAGGACCGTGTCGATCTGGCGATCCGTTTCGACCATATGAAGGATGGGATCGCGGCTGCCAGGGCGCTGGCCCAATCTGAGCTGCGACCGACGCTCGTGCGTCTCTACGACGCCGACGATGCCGCCATCTTCCTGAGGCATCACACCGATGAAGAGATCGCGGTGCTGCTGTTGACCTCCTTCGACGGCGACTGGGCCAAGGAACGGTGCGCGAGGGCCGCCGAGCTCGCCGGTGGACGCCCGGCAGGAGCGGACCTCGTGGCGCACTGGTGGGCCCATCGCAACGACGCGGTCGCCGAGTTCCGGAGGCTGATGGCAGGCGAAGGGCTGCTCGGCCCCCATGCGGTGGTCGACACGATGGAGGTGTCGGGGACCTGGACGATCCTGCGAGACCTGTACCACTCGATGAAGGAGATTCTCGGGCAGCATGCGGCTCTCGTTGGGTGTCACGTCTCGCACGTCTATCCGGATGGAGCCTGTCTCTACTTCACGATGGGCTCCCCGGGCGAGAGCGACGACACCGCGCAAGCCACACTCGACTCATGGTGGGAGGCAGGGATGACGGCATGTCTCGCCGCCGGGGGAGCGATCAGCCACCACCATGGGATAGGCAGGCGAAAGGCGCGCTGGCTGGCACAGGAGAAGGATGGCTTCTATGAGCTGCTTGTCTCGATCAAGAAGACGCTCGACCCGAACGGGATCATGAACCCAGGAGTGCTGGGGTTATGACCTCTCCTTACGGCAAGCTGACGCTGATCGCGAACGTCCGCTCGGGTCGCGGCAAAGCTGCGAAGCAGCTGCCGGGGCTGACGGCGAGGCTGGACGAGCTCGGGCTCGTGTACGAGGTCCGCACGACGGAGCACCCGGGCCACGCGACGGAGATCGCGCTAGAAGCGCTCGAGAACGGTTCGCGTTTCCTTGTCGCGATGGGTGGTGACGGGACGATCCAGGAGGTCGTCAACGGCATGATCAAGGACGACAAAGCCATCCAAGCCGATGCGGTTCTGGGTGTCGTCGCCGCCGGCACCGGGTGCGATTTCATCAAGACGTTTGGACTCCCGCCGGATCCAGTGCAGGCAGCACGGAACCTCGATGGGGAAGAGGCATTCCTGATCGACATCGGGAAGATCACCTACATGCAAGACGGCCAAGAGAAGGTGCGCTACTTCGCGAACATCGCCGAAGTGGGGATGGGGGCCGCGACCGTTGACCGGGCCGCGCGTTTGCCGCGTTGGCTCGGCCCCACCGTCTACTTCTTCGCCTTCTGGATGACGATCCGCAAACACAAAGCCACGAAGGTCGTCGTCGATCTGATCGATCGGAAGTACGAGGGCTACATGAACAACATGGTCGTTGCCAACTGTCAGTACTTCGGCGGGGGGATGAAGGTGGCACCCAAGGCCGCCCCAACCGACGGGCTGCTGGACATCCAGATCGATCACGCGCGGAAGAGAGAGGCGATCGCGCTCATCCCGAAGATCTACAAGGGACAGCACGTTCCGCATCCAGACATCAAAGAGGCGAAGCGAGCGAAGCTCTCGATCACAACCGAGCGGCCGCTGCCGATCGAAGCCGACGGAGAGGTCCTCGGCTACACGCCGGCGAGCTTCGAGGTCCTCAAGGACGCTATCCGCCTGAAGGTGTAGCCGGTTCCCCGCCACCCCCGGCGCGCGGGGGAGTAGTTGCCCCCACAAGGTCCTCGGCCAGCTTCTCGGGGTACTCGATCGGCAGGAAGTGTGTCGCGCCCTCATAGATCTCGAGGCGTGCCCGGGGGATCTTGCGAGCATGGTCTTCGAGCATCCGTGCCGGCGTCCAACGATCGCGGGCCCCACCGATCAGGAACACCGGAGGCTCGAGCGACCGGAGTAGGGACTCCCCCGAGTCCCCGACGACCGCCTCGAAGGTGGCGAGCAGGGACCGTGCGTCACAGCGCGCGAGGTCTCGTGAATGCTCGACGAGAGCTGCGATGTCACCCGTGGGTCCGATCATCCCGGACTGCCTGACGAGACCGGCGAACTCGGGCCTGGAAACGACGCGGCGCCAGGCCCCCTCGATAGGTCCCGAGAAGTGCTTGGCGACTCCAGCAGCGGTGGGAAGGATCGGGGAAAGCTCCAGGAAACGAACGAAGCGCCGCATGGAATGACCGGCGCCGGCGCAGACAAGAGCCAGGGACTCGATGCGATTGGGATCACGGGTAGCCATCTCGATCGCGATCCGTCCCCCGGTGCTCCACGCGACGAGAGAGAAGCGGGCGAGCCCGAAATGTCGCGCGACCGCGAGCCCATCCTCTGCATGCGCTCCCGGATCGATCCGATCGGAGGCGGGCGCGCCTGAGTCTCCAAGACCCCGGTAGTCCCACATAACCACGGAGGTGCCGGCATCTACGAGGCGGGGGAGGACGAGACGCCACATCCCCATCCCGGCGCCGATCCCGTTCGCGATCAATATCGCCGGGTCGCCCGGATGGCCGAAGCGCTTCGCCTCGATCGCGGTTGCGTCGAATGATCGAACGGTCACGGACTCGGGGTTCATCGAGAGGGGTTCATCGAGTCACGATGATCAGGGATGCCTCCGCACCTTCCTTCAAAGGGATGCCCCTCTCGTGCTCGACGGCATTTCGATGGTCTTTGATCTCACTCGAACGCGTCCCTTTGGACCACCCCAGCTCGCGCCCCATGAGGTCTGCAGCGGTCGAACCTCGTCCTATGCCCCCAGCAGGGTCGGTCAATGCGAGGCGACTACGCCGGGCGAGGAAGTCGTTGAGCTTGACCGCCATCTCGTAGCGCGCGCAGTAAGCTGCCTCCGCGTTCAAGGGGAGGTGACCGGGCGACACGGGATCGGTCGAGCCCTCCGCCCGGGCGATGTCGACGACATCCATGGCCCTTTCCCCGTAGCAGCGCACCAGATTGTCCGCCACGATCGGCTCGATGCTGAGGGCTGCGCACCGGCGTTGTACGGCAAGTTTCAACGACCGAACATCGCTGGAACCCAACTTGATGCTCCGGGTGCTCGAGCGCGGGGTCGCCCCGAGCTCCTCGGCCACCCGGTCCACGGCGTCACGCGCCATGCGCCGGTAGGTTGTGAGCTTCCCACCGGTGATACCGACCACCCCCGGTGCGATGTCGTAAACGGTGTGGCGACGAGACAGGTCCGCGGTCGCATCGTCGGCTTTGCCGGCGATGAGAGGCCGCAATCCAGCGTAGGCGCCACAGATGTCATCGTCACCGAGATGCGTGCCGAAGATCGCATTGAGCGAGTCCAGGCAGTACTTGCGGTCGCCGGGCTCAACGCTCGGCGTGTCGATGTCGCCCTCGTATTGGTTGTCCGTTGTGCCGACGAGTACCGAATCGATCCATGGGATAACGAACAGCATCCTCTTCCGGTCGACGTCCGGGATGAACGCGGCGGCGTCACCCATCGGCAAGACATCGCGGCGGAGGACGATGTGGATCCCCTTCGAGGGACGGACGCGCGCAGCAGCGCCGGGATCGGCGAGCTGTTCGACGCGGTCCGCCCACACCCCCGTCGCACTGATCACGCGTTTCGCACGAATGTACAAGGAGTTGCCGTCCACCACATCGAGTACCTGGACGCGCGATAGTTCTGCCCCGGCATCGATGGCGGTGACCTTGGTGTAGTTCACGGCGGCCGCCCCGTGGCGACGCGCCTGGACGAGAACCTCCATCACGAGCCGAACGTCGTCGGTCTTGCAGTCGTAGAAGAGATAGCCACCCTTGATCTTGTCTTTCGGGAAGGGTGGGACGAGCACCTCCGTTTCGTCCGCGTCAAGATGCCGGTGGACCTTGAGGTTCCGGAATGTAGCGAGGGCGTCGTAGGCCCACAGCCCCACGCCGAACTGAGCCCTCTTCCACCGATCTGAAACCGGGAGCACGAAGGGGATCGGCTCTACGAGATGGGGAGCGAGGCGACGCAGAAGGTCTCGTTCTGTAGATGCTTCGCGCATCAGCCCGAACTCTCGTTGCTCCAGGTACCGGAGACCGCCGTGGACGAGCTTGGAGGATTTGCTCGAGGTCCCCGACGCGAAGTCGGCTCGTTCGACCAATCCGGTCCGCAGGCCCCGTGAAGACGCATCCAGCGCGATGCCGGCCCCCGTTATCCCTCCGCCGATCACGAGGATGTCGAGGGGCTCCCCTCCCTCGGTCGCGGCCAGTCTCTCGAGTGCCTCGGTCCGGGTGCCCAGACCCACGACATGAGGCCCATCGCCCAACGGACCACGGTGGCCGCCCCGATGACGATGAAGACCACCCCTACGAGAACGAGAGGTCCGATCCACCAGTCGAGGCCGCGTCCCAGAGGGTCGTCGTCACTCTCCGAGGCCCTCCGGACCACCAGCTGGGCCCCTCCGAGCTGGGAGAAATGGAGATGCTCCCGGGTGCCCTCGACGACGTCGGCCAGCCCCTGGAGCAGATCGATCAGCTCGGCGTCGTCGACCGTGACGGTCGCCTCAGTCAGGCTCTCGCCTTTCCTGTCCTCGATCCTCATGGGTGAATCTCGATCCTCATGGGTGAATCATTAACTATCCTCTGAGCATGCCGGCCGATACCCGCCTCTTGGGCGAGATGGAGAAAGACCTCGTAGGTACCGTCCGCGAGTTCGCGTCCAAGGAGCTCGTGCCGGCGGCCCCCGGATACGAGGAGCGCTCGGAGGACCCTGCAGGCCTCTACGCGAAGCTCGGCGAGCTGGGCCTGGCCGGGCTCCCGTTCCCCGAAGAGCAGGGGGGTGGGGGACAGTCCTACTCCACTTACCTCCTGATGATCGAAGAGCTCGCCAGCGCATACCTGGCATTCGCCATCGGCGTCTCCGTGCACACACTCTGCTCGTTCGCGATCAACGAGTTCGGGACCGACGCCCAACGCAAGGAGCTCTTGAGCCGTCTGACGGCGGGGGAGTGGTTCGGGGCTTACTCGCTGTCGGAGCCGAACTCGGGCTCGGACGCGGCCGCGCTGACGACCAAGGCTGTCAGAGAAGGCGACTCGTACACGTTGACCGGGAGCAAGGTCTTCTGCACCCGGGGTGCCGAGGCCGATGTCGTCCTCGTGATGGCCCGAACCGGGGACGACTCCCCGAGAGGGATAAGCGCCTTCCTCATCGAGAAGGGGACCCCGGGCTTCGTCGGTTCGAAGAAGGAAGACAAGATGGGCTGGCGTTCGTCGCCGACCTGGATGCTCCAACTCGACGGCGCGAAGCTGCCGGAGGACCGCAGGCTCGGTGAAGAGGGCCAGGGTTTCCGGATCGCGCTCGCATCTCTGGACTCGGGCCGCTTGGGGATCGCGGCTTGCGGGATCGGGGTCGCGCAAGCTGCCCTCGACGCCGCTCTCACATTCACCAAGGATAGAGAGCAGTTCGGCCACCCCGTGGCATCGAACGAGGGGGTGCAGTTCATGCTTGCCGACATGGCGACATCGATCGAAGCGGGTCGTACTCTCTACCGATACGCGGCCAGGCTCCGCGACGCCGGACTCGACTACTCGCTGCAGGCTGCTCAGGCGAAGCTCTTCTGCACGGACACTGCGATGAAGGTGACCACCGATGCGGTCCAGCTCCACGGCGGCTACGGCTACATCACCGAGTACCCCGTCGAGCGCTATATGCGCGAGGCCAAAGGACTGCAGATCGTCGAGGGGACGAACCAGATCCAGCGCTACGTGATCGGACGCCGGCTGACTTCAGAGTGATCGGCTCGGCGATCGCTACAGACAGCTCGTGAGCACCCTGTTCCGGGGTGGCACTGTCCGGTCGCTTGGAAGCGGGGAAGACCCTGACTG
>JBKJYP010000202.1:0-11031 GCA_046715695.1 Actinomycetota bacterium
GCACACGGAACGACAGGTTGTGTTTATCGCCGGCCTACCGGTGACCTCTCCGGGTCGGGTATCCCCGGCTTCGAGAGCGAGGGGCACGGGAACCTGGCGGTGGCCGAGCAGATCTCATCCGCAACCGGTTTACCTATCGTCGACGAGCCCGCGGATCACGGCGTTGTCGTGCCCCACCTTCTCGGCGCAGGCGGGACCTCCGCAGTCGTTGGAGTGGCGCTGGCGAGCCAAGATCAGGCGCTGGCTGTGGCCGAGGTCCTGGCAGATATCGAGGTCATAGTGATAGCAAGCGCTCACCTCGGCGCGGGTCTCGACCCCCGGGCTCCGCTCACATTGCTGCCGGAAGGTGTCGATCTAGAGGCCGCGGTTGTCGCGGCAGCGGCATCCGACTGCGCGGCCTTCAGGGATTCAGCTTCGGATCTTCGGGACAAGTGTGGTTCGTGTAGCGCGGATGTGTTGCTCGCCTTCGGAACCCTCTTCGCCGGGCGCGCACTGGATGTCCATCGCTACGGTCACCCATTCGGGGTCGGCTACATCGTCGGGACCGTAGTGTGAAGAAGCGGGCGGGCTTGGCCGGACGCCAAGCATGAAGGTTGCTGCGGTCGTCGGGCCTACTGCGTCCGGCAAGACAGAGCTATCGATCAACGTTGCCGAGCAACTCGATGCAGAGATCGTGTCGCTCGACTCGATGCAGGTCTATCGAGGCCTGGATATCGGGACCGCGAAAGCGACACACGAACAACGCGAGCGCGTGCCCCATTACATGATCGACGTCCTCGACCCGACTGAGGAGCTCACGGTCGCGTGGTACCAAACGACAGCTCGTGCGGCCATCGAGGAGATCTCCGCGCGGGGGCGTCTCCCCCTCCTCGTCGGAGGAGCGGGTCTTTATTGGCGTGCTGTGGTCGACGATCTGCGCTTCCCTCCGAGGGATCCGGCGATGCGCGCCGAGCTCGAGCTCGAAGCGGAGGAGTTGGGGGCCGAGGCCCTGCACGCGCGGCTGACCGCCGTCGACCCGGAAGCCGCGGCCCGGATCGAGCCGGGGAACGCGCGCCGGATCGTGCGCGCGCTCGAAGTGATCGCAGCAACCGGGGGGAGGTTCTCGGACAACCGTTCGTGGGATGCATACGAGAGCATCTTCGAGCTTGCGGTTGCGGGCCTGGCATGGCCTCGAGACCTCCTCTACGAACGGATCGAAGCTCGAGTGGACGAGATGCTCGGTTCAGGCCTGGAGGATGAGGCCAGGGGGGTCGAGCTCGGCGTGACGGCTCGCCAGGCCCTCGGCTATCGCCAGATCCTGGACATCCCAGACGGAGATGCTCGGGACGAGATCGTGAAGGCCACCAAGCGCTTCGCCCGCCGCCAGATGTCCTGGTTCCGTCCCGACCATCGGATCGCCTGGTTCGATGCCTCTGATGCCCTCCTGGAGCCTCTGGTGACCTGATTCCTGTCCTCGACGTTGGCGTCCTCCCGAGGCGGTGCTCGCGGGGGAGAATGAGGGCATGAGCCACATCCCATTCGCCAAGTTCCAGGGCATCGGTAACGACTTCGTCATGATCGCGGATCCCGATGACGCCCTGACCATCACCCCGGCCACCGCCGAGCGGCTATGTGACCGCCGCTTCGGGATCGGCGCCGACGGCGTGATCCGAGTGGCCCCCGGCCGGAACGGGGCCGACTTCTTCATGGACCATCTCAACTCCGATGGGTCCGAGGCGGAGATGTGTGGCAACGGGATCCGTTGCTTGGCGGTCTTCGCCCGGCAAGAAGGTCTCACCGACAAAAACACTCTCGATGTCGGTACCCGATCGGGGATCAAGAACATCGTCGTCTCGGGTGATCGCGTTCGGGTCGACATGGGATCCCCGATCTTCGATCCAACCGAGATCCCGGTGCAGTGGGAGGGAGCCGATGCGCTTCAGGCCAAGCTCGACATGCCCGATGGGCATATCGAGGTTGCGTGCGTTTCGATGGGCAATCCTCATGCAGTCATCTTCGTAGACGACCCCTCGATCGCTCCGGTGATGACGCTGGGACCGGTGGTCGAGCATCACCCCGCGTTCCCGAACAAGACGAACGTCGAGTTCGTTACGATCGAGAGCTCCAAGCGTGTCCGGATGCGCGTCTGGGAGAGAGGCGTGGGCGAGACGATGGCGTGTGGAACGGGCGCATGCGCGGTCGCCGTCGTGGCCAGGCAGATCGGTGGCGCGGAAGAGCTCCTCGAGGTGGTTCTCCCCGGTGGCTCGCTCGAGATCGAGTGGCATGGTTCGACGGCAGACAGCCGGCCGGTGTTCATGACCGGCCCTGCCGAGCGCGTCTTCGATGGAGTGGTGGACTGGCCCTTCCCCGCCACCCCCGGCGCGCGGGGGAACGATTGAGGCCGGCTGAACGGATCGAGAAGCTCCCCCCTTATCTGTTCGCTGAGATCGATCGCAAGGTCAACGAGGCGCGAGCGCGGGGGACCGACATCATCTCCTTCGGCGTTGGCGACCCAGACCTGCCGACCGCTCCACACATCGTTGACGCGCTGGCTGTGGCGGCGGCCGACGCGGCCACCCACCGCTATCCCTCCTACACGGGGATGCCGGCGTTACGATCCTCGATCGCCAACTGGTATGGCAAGCGATTCGGCGTGGAGCTAGATCCCGATGAGCACGTGCAGCCCCTCGTGGGCTCGAAAGAAGGGATCTTCCATCTGCCGGTCGCGTTCATCGACCCTGGCGACGTCGCTCTGATACCCGACCCCGGCTACCCGGTCTATGAAACGGGAACGATCCTGGCTCACGGCGAGCCGTTCATGCTCCCTCTGGAACCTTCCAACGGCATGGTGCCCGACCTGGAGTCGATCCCGGGTGATGTGCTCGCGCGCGCGACGGTCCTCTGGCTTAACTACCCGAACAACCCCACTTCCGCGACCGTCGATATCGACTTCTTCGAGAAGGCGGTTGCCTTCTGCCTCGAGCACGACCTCTTGCTCGCTCATGACGCGGCCTACACAGAGATCACCTACGACGGATACGTGGCCCCGAGTGCTCTTCAGGTGCCCGGCGCGATGGAGTGCGCGATCGAATTCCATTCGTTGAGCAAGACCTACAACATGACGGGGTGGCGGATCGGCTGGGTCGCCGGAGCCCCCATGGCGATCGAGGCCATGAAGCGACTTAAGACGAATATCGACTCCGGGATCTTCGACGCGGTTCAACGCGCCGGCATCGCCGCGATCGAGGGGCCACAGGACTACCTCGCCGATTGCATCGATATCTATGCACGTCGCAGGGATCTGTTGTGTGACGGTTTGAAGTCGATGGGGATCGTTGTCGAGCCTCCGCGTGGCTCCATCTATATCTGGGCCCCCGTCCCCGACGGACATACCTCGGAGTCGTTCACGACCCACCTCCTGGATGAAGCCGGAGTTGTCGTCGCGCCGGGCACGGGTTATGGGGCGGCGGGCGCGGGGTACATCCGATTCTCATTGACCGTTGCAGACGAGAGACTCGAAGAAGGCGTCGAGCGACTTCGGAAGGTAGTGAGTTAGGCCTGACAGTTAATAGGGAGAGGGCCATACTGGTGGCCGGCGTTTTCGGCAGCGCGAGTGTTGATTCGGCAGAGTGGTCCCTCGATGAGCTGGAAGCCCTTGCGGATACGGCCGGCGCCGAGTCTGTAGACAAGATCGTCCAGCACCGGGACACGCCTCACCCCGCCACCTATATCGGGAAGGGAAAGGCGACCGAGGTGGTCGACCTTGCGGCTGCACTCGATGCAGACATGGTGATCTTCGACGACGAGCTGACGCCCGCTCAGGGCCGGAACCTCGAGGAGCTCGCCGGGGTCAACCCCCTGGCGGAGCGAGGCTTGAAGATCATCGATCGAACTGGGCTGATCCTCGACATCTTCGCTCAGCATGCTCGTTCCGCTGAGGGCAAGTTGCAGGTCGAACTGGCGCAGCTCAACTACCGGTTGCCCCGGCTGCGCGGTTGGGGCGACGTGTTGTCTCGACTCGGCGGTGGCATCGGGACGAGGGGGCCGGGTGAAACCGCCCTCGAATCTGAACGCCGCTCGATCTTGCGGCGGATACAGCGGGTGAAGAAAGACCTCGAGTCACTCGAGCGGACGCGTGTGCTCAAGCGCAAACAACGAACGCGCACGGGCGTTCCCGTGGTGGCTCTCGTCGGCTACACGAACGCAGGTAAGTCGACTTTGCTGCGACGCCTCACGGATGCAGGCGTGTTGATCGAAGACCGGCTCTTCTCGACGCTAGACCCCACCACCCGGCGCCTGGAGTTGCCGGGGGAGCAAACCGTTCTGATGACGGACACCGTGGGATTCGTGCGCAAGCTCCCTCACCAACTGGTCGAGGCCTTCCGTTCGACCCTCGAGGAGGTTGGCGAATCCACGATGCTCCTCCACGTCGTGGATGCGAGCCGCGAGCCGGAGAGACAGATCGACGCTGTCAACGACGTACTGCGAAGCATCGACGTTATCGGCAACCCCACGTTGTTGGCCATGAACAAGATCGATCTCCTTGAGGAGGTCGAGGTCGACAAGCTGCGAGGCCGGTGGCCAGACGCGGTTCTCATGTCCGCCGAGGAGGGGGCCGGGATCGAAGAGCTACTGGCTCGGATCTCCCAGGAACTATCGAAGCTCAAGATAGAGGTGCGCCTCGACATCCCCTTCGCCCATGGCGAGGTCGTTGCCCGGCTTCACGACGTCGGCGACGTCCTGACCGAGACCTACGAGGAAGACGGCACGCATCTGACCGTTCGCATCGACAACAAGCTCTTGCCCGAGTTCCGGGAGTATCTCGCCGATGGGAACGTTCCTGAAGGTTGATGCCGTCTAACCCGGCATGAAGGAAAAACTCACCTCCCTCGTCGTAGTTGCGATCCTGTTGGCCGCCTGCGGCAGCCCCGGTTCCTCGGACATCGGTGCGGGCAGCCCCACCGCTGACCCAGAGGCCCCTGTTTCCAGCACGCCTGATCCGAACGAGCCCACACCCACCGGTGACGGCGCCGAGCCTGTCGAGCCTGTTGATGGACTCCTGGATGTGAGGCCGCATGGATGGGACAAAGTCAAAGTCTCGGCCGACGATCGAACGGTCACGGTCTACTACTACTCTGGCGTGCGTGAGTGCTACGGCTTGGATCATGTCGAGGTCGAGTACGGCGAGAAGAAGGTGACCATCACGCTCTTCGAGGGCCGGGATCCGGGGGCCGAGGTGTGTATCGAGCTTGCCCAGTACTTCAAGACCGAAGTTGAACTAAGCGAATCCCTAGCCGACCGCAAGATCGTCGACGGAGCCCGGTAGCGGTTCCGGTTATCCTGCGTCGCTATGAAACGTGCGCTTGTGGCGGTATCGATACTTCTGGTGGGTGGCCTGATCGGGTTGTTGGGCTCTGGCCCGGTGGCGAACGCCCAACCCCAATACTTCAATGACCCTGTCGGCGATACGCAAGACCCCTACTTCGACATAGTCACCTATTGGCACGACGCCGACTTCGAGACGTATGAGCTCGTTCATGGGGTGTCTCTCGCGCAGGCTCCGTCCAACCCCCAGTGGGACGACATGTACCACGAGTTCGAGTTCCTCTTCGATGCCGACGATGATGCCCAAGGGGTGTTCGAGTTGTCCGTCACCCCAAGGTTCGACGGGGATTCGGTAACGGGTGTGGTCGAGCGTGGCGGTACTCCGGTCGGTGAGGTCACTTTCACGCGTCCCGACGACCGGTCCCTCCAATTCCGGCTCCCCGTCGAGTTGCTCGGCACCCGCGGCGGTACCGCCGGTTACGACTGGAAGCTGCATGTGGCCAGGGGATGGGCCAGGCCGGCCGGATGCTTCACTCCATCCCCAGCGCCGTCGGCGAGTGCATCACCTAGCCCGTCGCCCACGCCCATATGTCTCCATGAGGATCGCTACGACAAGGACGAGACGGATGTGGTCCACCACCAGGTCGAACTGCTCTCCCCCCCAACGAACCTCGCCACAACGATCAAAGGCCGTTTCGTTGACCGTGGACTGAAGGGCCGCGTCATCAGCGAGCCGCCATGCATCCAGGGCCGCAAGATCGTGGTGAAAGCCTCTGGTCGAGCGATCGCCCAGAGCAGAACCGACGAGAACGGTCGCTGGTCCGAGATCACGCTAGAAGTCCGGCGCCTCCCCAAGCGCGTTGTTGTCATTGTTAGAGCCTCAGACGAGATCGGCTCAGCGGGCAGGATCAATTGCCTGCCAGACCGCGCCCGGATCCACCGCTGACTCCGAGGTTCCTTTTAGTCGGCAGGTCCTAGACCAAAGGGCACTCGGTGGTGGAGTCCCAAAAGTGACGCCTCACACGTCGTCGAGGATGCCTTTTCTGTACGAGTCGTACTCCTCGGCCGTGATCAGACCGGCGGTCCGCAACTGTTCGAGCTTGGCGAGGCGCTCGAGTGGTTCACCCTGCGCGTCGATCGGGATCGCAGGGTCCGCAACCGCGGCCTGGTGTGCGGCATCGATCCCGTGGTCCTCCAGTGTCTTCAGAACCGCGGCCCGCGCGGCCGGCAGATCCCGCAGATCGACCGAACCCCCCATCGTGTCGACGCCGTGCTCTTTGAGCACATCGAGCACCTTTTGGGTGGCCTGGGGGCTGGCGCCGAGGCCGACCGCTCCTCCCTGCGCACTTTGCACCGTGATCGGGCCCGGGCCGGGGCTCGCTCCGCCCCAATCGATCACGTAGTCGTGGTGGTCCTCAGGTTTCAGATACACGGTGAGCGAGCCGCCGGATAGGTTGCCGAGCGCGATCAGCGGCACGGTCCACGTCTTTTCGTCTTCGAACGGGGCGACGCCGGCGGCCTCGATGCGCAGCTTGAGTTTCACCCGCGGCTGATCATTGACGTAGCTGCCCGTCTGGGTCATCTCGAGTATCTGGGCCGAGCCGCGGAGGCCGGTACTTCTCAGCTTGCCGACCAGATCGGCGCGCCGGTTCATGTTGAGGTAATAGGCCCCCATCGCCAGAGAGGACACGATCCAGAAGGGGCCGAAGAAGGTGACTTCTGGGACCGGCTTCGCGATGAAGAAGATCCCGATGAAAAAGAACGAAACGACGACTACCCAAATGATCCAAGTGGGTCGCATAGACGGGCAACCTACATCCATCGTCGTTGCGACGCCGGGGATCTCGAACCATTTGTTGTCACACCCCCTCCCTATCCTGAGATGAGTCAACTATTCCGGGGAGGGATACATGAAGGCAACAGTCCGTTTCGACCACCAGCTACTCGCCGTGGAGGGGGAACACACCGTCCACGCGATGTTCGAACTCGTCGCTCCAGGCGTACCCGAGGGCACCGAACGCCGTCCGCTGCACCTCGCTCTCGTGATCGATCGCTCGGGGTCGATGGGCGGCCCGAAGCTCGAGCGGACCAAAGAGGCGGCGGCCTTCCTGGTGCGCCGGCTGGCCAAGGACGACCAGCTCGCTCTCATCACCTACGACGATGAGGTCGAGCTCCTGGCGTCGATGGCACCCGTGGCCCAAGAAGCCCTGCTGGCAGCGATCGCTCAGGTCCACACGGGTGGAAGCACGAACCTCTCGGGAGGTTGGCTCAAGGGCCTCGAGGAAGCGCGCCGAGCCCCCCGGGACGCCGTTCGCAAGGTGCTCCTTCTGACCGATGGTCAGGCCAACGTCGGCGTTAAGGACACTCCGAGCCTGGTCGCGATGTCCGAGAACGCTCGGGGCGAGAGCGTCGGGACCACGACGATCGGTTTCGGCGACGGGTTCAACGAAGCGCTCTTGACCGAGATGGCCAAGGCCGGCGGCGGCAACTCCTACTACGTCGCATCGCCCGAAGACGCGCCGGGGATCTTCGCCCAGGAGTTCGAGGGGTTGACGAGCCTCGTGGCGCAGAACGTCTCGGTGGAGATCCGGCCCTCGGCCGAGGTCAAGATCGTCGGGATCCTCAACCAGTATCCGGCGACCGAGGTGGTGGGCGGTATCCAGCTCGCCCTCGGTGATGCCTACGCGGATGAGAACCGCCGCGTCATCTTCGAGCTCCACATACCCGAGATGGCCAAGCTCGGTGTGGCCAAGGTGGCCGACATCGTCCTGCGCTATGTCTCGCTCGGGGACACTGTCGAAGCCCACGAGGTGACTATCCCGATGACGATCAACCTCGTCTCTGCAGATGAAGCCGCGGCAGCGGGACCGGACTCCGAAGTGGTCGAAGAGGTATTGATCCTGAAGGCCGCGCAAGCCCAGCGGGAAGCTCGGGGGCATGCCGACCGGGGCGACTTCCCTGCAGCGCAGAAGCTGCTCAACGATGCGGCCCTTGAGCTGCGCCGCCTAGCGCCGAACTCTCAGCGAGCTGAGGAGCTCATCCAAGAGGCTGAGCACCTCCAGACCCACCACGACCGGATGACGGACGCGTCCTGGAACCCCGCTAACGCCAAGGACATGCACTACAACGAGAACCGGATCAATCAGAGCCGTCGTCGCCCCGACCATCGATGAGATATCTCGTAGTGGCGGCCGTCATCTTCTTGGCGGTCGCCTTCTGCGTGGCGCTGTTCCGTGTGATCTTCGTCGTGGTCGGTAGAGCCGTCGACAACGCGATCAAGACGTCGATCCTGAATGACGGCAACGATGAGGCACGAGCCAAACTGCTAAGGCAACTCCAACGAAAGGAACTCCCGGACGAACGAGAGGAATGAAACGACCCCCCCCACCGGTATGAGGGAAGAGTGACTATAATCATGGTCATGCCTGATTCGACCCTCCCTCTCGCAGAGATCAAAGCCAAACTCTCGGAGATCGTCGACAGGGTGGAGGAACAACACGAGAGGGTCACGCTCACCCGGAACGGCAGGCCGGCTGCGGTCCTCATCAGTCCGGACGATCTAGCGGCCCTCGAGGACATGCTGGAGATACTTTCCGACCCTCGAGCGGTCAAGGAGATCGAGAAAGCGAGGCGTGAGATCGCCGCTGGAAAAGGCCTTTCGGCCGACGAGTTGAAAGCCAGATACCTCGGCGGTTGACGCGCCGCCGATGGGATCTCGTCGTCGCTCCCTCCGCCGAGCGGGCTCTAGCACGGCTGCCTTCCCGACTAGCGGTTGCCGTCGTCGAGTTCATCCTCGGTCCGCTGCGCGATAACCCTCGCCGCGTGGGCCATGAGCTCCATCGTGAGCTTGAAGGTCTATGGACTGCCAGCCGGGGGCCGTATCGCATCGTCTATGAGCTGGACGAAGACGAGAAGCGGATCGCTGTGCTCAGGATCGAGCACCGCACCGACGTCTATAGACCCCGATAAGAGCCGATAGGGGGCACTGGCCCAAGCCTCGATAGCGGTTCATGAGGTCCGGTCGGAGTCCTCTCCCTGAGCGGAGCTCCACAACTCGATCGTTGTCGAAGCAGATTGTCTGATCGCCGGCGTGTTGACCTCCGAGGGAGCGACCTCGAGACTGATCGATAGGTGGCAGAACGGAGACTTCGAACTGATCGTCTGTCCTCGGTTGGTTCTCGAGGTCCGCAAGGCCTTGCTCTCACCCAGGCTCTCGGTTCGTTACGACATCTCGGTCGCTGAGGCGTTGCATCTGATGGGTTCTGGATCGTCCTAGCCCCACCCGCTAGCGCCGGTTGGAGATGGTGGGTTAGAGCTTGCGGAAGACGGCTACCACTTTGCCGATGATCTCGGTGCCCGGGGGGGCTTCGTAAGGTTGTAGCGCGGGGTTCGCCGGCTCGAGCCAGACCGCCGAGCCGCGGTGGCGGATCGTCTTCACGGTCGCCTCGGCTGTGTCGGTGTAATCACTCGGGATCATCGCTGCCACGATCTCACCGGAATGCGCGGTCGGCTGCTGGCGGATGATCACGTAGTCGCCGTCGTGGATCCCGGCATCGATCATCGAGTCGCCGTGGACCTCGAGCATGAAGACGTTGCCGTCGCCTACGAGGTCGGCAGGCATCGGATAGATCTCCTCAACGTTCTCCTGAGCCATGATCGGCGTGCCGGCGGCGATGCGGCCGAGTAGCGGCACCGATCGAGCCTGGCTCCGCTCGGCCGCCAGCCCGGTCTCCGGGTCGAAGAGGACCTCGATCGCACGGGGCCGTGTGGGGTCGATCCTCAGATAGCCCTTGCGCTGGAGAGCCTGCATGTGCGAGTGGGCGGTGGAGCTGGACGCCAGCCCGAGCTCCTCGCAGATCTCTCGCACTGATGGGGGATAGCCCCGCTCGGAGACGGTCTCGGCGATGAACATCAGGGTTTGGCGCTGTCTGTCGGTGAGGCCCTCGACCATCGCAGGACTCCTCTCGATCGGCTCGATCTGGCGGGTGGTCGGCATTGTGCGAACGCGTGTTCGGTACATCCTAGGCCCCCGAGGCCTTGAAATCAAGAACATATGTTCGGATGTTCCCTTGTGCTCGAACAGGTGTTCGACTAGAGTATCGAACGGAGGTTCGATTGAACCCCACCTCCAAAGTTGTCACACCCCTTCACTAGCCTCAGGAACAACAGAGTCAACAGCAGAGGAGCGATGCGATGGCCGTTAGAGCCCACGATCTTCAGAAGCCCTTCCAGGGGGACGCGATTGTCTACAAGTTCCCTAACGCCCGGCCCCGGGGAGCCTCGGCCAAGGACCGGGGTGCCCTGATCCTGGTGACGCTGGCTGCCGTTCTGGGCTTGATCGCGGGCGGCTGGCAGGGAACGTCGGCGGCGGCTTCTGCTGGGGTATCCGGAGCCCGAGCTCCCCGGACGGTCGTGGTTCAGCCGGGGGACACCCTGTGGTCGATCGCCGAGGACAACGCCCCTGCCGGAGTGGACGTGCGCTCCTATATGGAGCAGATCCTGGCCCTGAACGGCCGTGTGGCAGCCGTCGCACCGGGCTGGCGTCTCAAGCTTCCTCGCTGATCCGAAAAAGAGCTAAATCTTTCTGAGTTCTAACCTTGACCCACCCTCCACAGAAGCGTAATTTCAAGCCTGCTTTTCCACCACATGTTGTGGCGGGAGGGACTCCGAGGCCCACATATGGTGATAAGCGGTGCACAGGTTGGGGATAAACTGGGGGTGAGCCCG
>JBKJYP010000203.1:0-9982 GCA_046715695.1 Actinomycetota bacterium
TAGCCGGAGCCTGCTTGGGGTTCCTTCGGCACAACCAGTTCCCCGCCAGGATCTTCATGGGCGATACCGGCACCATGCCGCTAGGCTTCGGTCTGGCCGTGGTGGCGATCAAAGTTCAATTCTTCGGGGTCCATCCGCTAGTAGCGTGGGCAGTACCCGTTCTCGCATTGGGACTGTTCATCTTGGATACGTTGGTGATGGCTCTGGGCCGTTTGCTGCGTCGAGAACCTCTGATCGGTGGCCGCACCGACCACATCTCGCACCGCCTCCTGAATCGGTTCGGTGACGTCCAGATGGTGGTCAAGGGCATGTATCTGGCAGCCGTCCTCTTCGCGATCGCAGCTCTAGTTGCTGCTGCCGCACCGACCCCCGTGGCGGCCGGACTGGCGATGGGTGCGGCCTTGGCGATGCTTGTAGCACTGGTAGCCCTCTTGCGTCTTCCGCCACTCGTGGTGCCGGAAGAGAGTGACACCGGATGATCCAAGCAGATTTCGCCGGGAGCGTCAGCTTTGCGCAAGCCTGTTTCTTCATCCTTCTTCCGGTCGTTCTATTCGGCCCGAAGAGATGGGCGGTGCTTGCCTGGTTCCTGATGGGCAACCTCGATGCGTCGGGAGGTCAGTTCGAAGCAACAGCTGCCTTCGGCGCTATCAATGCAGCGAAGGCAGTCGTTCTCCCGGCCTACCTCATATGGAGGCTGCGATCTGAGAAAGGCTCCTATCTCCTGTCGAGCTCTTGGTCCTATGTCTGGCTTGCATTCGTGGTCTGGGTTGGCATCGCATCTTTGTGGTCTCCCTTCCCGGTTTCAGCTGCCAAAGCGGTGGCGTACCTAGTTGGATTGGCTCTTGGTCTGGTCGTGTTCGAGCGAGCCGGACGCGCGCAGGTGTTGGATGCGACTTTCATCGCGAGTGCCTTGGTCGGAACCTTGGCGCTTGGGTTGATCCAGCATTTCGGCTTCCACGGTGAGGGGTACGGATTCGAGACGACGGGTATCCGTTTCACCGCTTTCGTGGGCGCTCAGGGATATGCCGCGCTCCTCGTAGCGTTCTTGTGCGCGGTGCTGTGGGTGAAAGGCCTCATCCCATCCGTGAGAGCGATCGCCGTATCGGCGATCGTGGTAGCCCTTTTCTTCAACGGGAGCCGGACATGGGCGATCGGGGCAGCGCTGGCGATAGTCGTTTCATCTGCCGTCGCTTTTGGTCGCAGACCGATCTCAACTCTGATGGTGGCTGTGATCTTGCCCTCTACTGTTTTCATCGGGACGCTGGCGTTCGGACCTTCTTCCCTTGTGGGCGCCGACCGGCCCGGGGGAAGGATCTCATCGGCCGTCCAAGCCGTGTCGACATCGGAACGCGGCCTGGGCGGCATCCAGAATGTTGCCTTCCGATATCGGATCTGGGAGGGGATCGCCTCAGAGCTTGGAGATAACGATTCGCGTCAGCTCTTCTTCGGCCACGGGACCTCGAGCGCGGCAGATATCGGCATCAAGGCTGCACCCCATGTTTTCGCTACCAAGTCGTTGGACGCCAACCGGGTCGTCCACAATGAATGGCTACGAGCGATATACGAGTGGGGCTTGGTCGGACTCTCGATCTGGGCCCTTGTCTACGGGCTTGCCGTGGCAGGATTGACACGGATGTACGCGCGCTCCAGATCGGTCCGATTCCTTCCCCTTATCTGCTACTTGCCTGCATTGACTATCGCAACGCTCACGGAGACCGTGCTTGTGGGAGCAGGATCGTCGACGATCATGGGACTGCTTCTCCTTTTCGGACTGATGTTCCAGATGCGCCCCGATAACTAGGTGGACCCACAGCCACCTCCTATCCATCAGGGGAGATCGGGGCGCCTGTCCTGGGGTGTCGCCGATCAAGCTCTGTCGAGTTTGACTAACTTCGCCCTGGGGGTTTTTGCGGCTCGCAACCTTGACATCGCTAGTTTCGGTGCCTTCGGCTTGGCATACCTCACATACGGGTTGGCTCTCAGCGCATCGAGGGCGCTTCATGGGGAGCCGTTGTCGGTGCGATTCAGTTCCGTCGATAGCGATGTTCGTGACGGAGGTGTCGCTGCTTGCGCGGCATCTGTTCTGGCGTTTGGTGTGGCAGCGGGCCTGCTGTGTGCGGGTGTATCCCTCTTTCTTACTTCTTCCCTACAGCGCGCCTTTCTCGTCTTGCTTCCCGTCTTGCCGGGCCTCTTGCTTCAGGACATGTGGAGGTATGCGTTCTTCGCCGAGGGTGACGGAAGGAAAGCATTTCTCAACGACCTGATCTGGGCGGGGGCCCAGTTATGTGCATTCGTAGTGTTGACGAAAACAAGCCGCAGGTCGGAAGCCGACATGATCCTCGCCTGGGGTCTCGCAGCGGGCGTGGCCGCCCTAGGTGGGATAGCTCAGAGCCGGGTTATCCCGAACATGCGCCGGACCGCCCGCTGGCTCAAGCAGAATGCGGATATCGCGATCAGCTTCGTGGGAGAGGTGATGATCAGAGACCTGGTCCTGGTTGCTCCGACCTTCTTGGCGGCTTGGGCCGTGGGACTGGGTGCGAGTGCGGGTTTCAGAGGAGCCGACCTCATGCTCGGACCCAGCAAGATCGTGGTTGTCGGGGCCATAATCGCCGCGCTCCCTGAGGCTTCCCGTCTTGTCTCCGATCGGAAACGATCGAGATCTTTCCTTCTTGCTTTTGCGATGATCACAGCATCGGTTGCCGCACTCAACGGCGTTATCGCGTGGATGCTGCCTTCGTCTGTGGGTGAAGCGATCCTCGGAGATTCTTGGGAGGCGGCTCGGCCGCTCGTGGCAGTGCTTGGTCTATCGCTTGCAGGTCTGGGGGTCGAGGCTGCTGCTTCTCTTGGGCTTCGGGCGAGGGCAGCCGGTCACGAGGTTCTCAAGGCCCGGATCTGGGGCGGCCTCGTAGCGGTCGTTTTGCTTCTGGCCGCGGTAGCGATCGGCACGCCCATAGCTATCGCCTCGGCTGCGGCGCTGGGGACGTGGGCTTCGGCAGTGATCTTTTGGATCAGGTTCGTCACTGCAACTGATGTAAGAGCCGACTCGCGACCGACACTCGCTGGACTTCACTGATGGGAATGCACGCGCGTCTGATCAAGCTGCTACGAAGCATCCGGTATCCCCTAGAGATCCCTTCCCGTATCGCCAACAAGCTCGAGGTCAGTCGCGAGCAGATCGATCCCCCAAGCAGTGCGTCGAGCATGGACGACGGCAAGTGGTTGATGTTGTTTCACGATCGCTTGGGACTCGAAGTCCCTTGCGATGATTGCAGCCGGTTCGATCCCGTGATGGAAGAGATCGTCCAGGCCATCCGCCCGTTCGGTTCGATCGCCCATGACTTGGATCGCTCAGTGGGCAGGGTTCTTTGGGCCCTGATGACGCACTTGGGTCCCTCGGTTGTATTGGAAACCGGAGTTGCGCGAGGGGTCAGCAGTCGGTTGATCCTCGAAGTGTTGGAGAGTCGTGGCGAAGGGAATCTCTGGAGCATCGACCTTCCACCTCTAGCGGTGGATCCGGCATCAGTTGGTGTGGCAGTTCCACAGAGGCTGAAGCAAAGATGGCGATATGTTCGTGGCAACTCGCGTGCTGCCATGCGCCGAGTGCTGATGGAGGCGGGAGGGCTCGACGGGTTCATCCATGACAGCCTCCACACCTATCGGACGATGAGATACGAGTTCACGAGTGTCGAGCCCTACCTCGAGGATGACTCATTCCTCCTAGCGGATGATGTGGATGGGAATCGAGCCTTCGAAGAGTTCGCCCGTGATCACCCTGATTCTTGGAGCGAAGTCATCTCTCACGAAACCAAAGGGGGCGCGTTCGGGGTGATGGTTTTCGCCGGAAAGGCCCGCACTCGATGAACGCGCCCCGCACGCGGGTGATCGTTGTGGGTCAGACCCCTCCACCCTATGGAGGACAGGCAATCATGATCCAACGTCTCCTAGAGCAGACTTACGAGGGGGTTGATCTTCATCACGTGCGGATGGGTTACTCGCGAGAGATGAAAGAGGTAGGAAGCTTTCGGCTCAGGAAGGTCGCTCATCTGATCACGCTCGTCTTCAGGGTCGCGCGAGCAAGGCTCCGAACGAAAGCAGATGTCCTCTATTACCCGCCTGCCGGACCAGATCTTGTTCCCATCTACCGAGACATCGTTTTCTTGATCTCGGTCCGTTGGATGTTTCGACGGACGATCTTCCATTTCGAGGCTGGGGGACTGACCGAGGTCTTGGATTCCCTGAATGTCTTCCAGAGGAAGCTGTTCCTAGCAGCCTATGGGCGGCCGGATGTAGTCATAAGACTGTCGGAAAGACTCCCAGAGGATGGCAAGAGACTCCAAGCCAAGCAAGAGCTGATCGTGCCGAATGCGATCCCCGACCTTGAGCATCCTCTTGCCGGGCGACGCTCGGCCAAGATCCCCACCATCCTCTTCGTGGGAGTTGTCCGACGCTCGAAAGGTGTCGAGGTGCTTCTCAGGGCGGCGGGAGAACTGAAGGGGAAGGATCTCGGCTTCAGATTGGAGATCGTGGGAGAACCGTCCTCAGCGGTCTTTGTCCAAGAGATGCAAGAGCTCGTCGAGGAAGAGGGGCTCGATGAGGTTGTCCACTGGCGCGGGCTTCTTATCGATGCCGACAAAGACGACGCTTACGCCAAGACCGACATCTTCTGTTTCCCTTCGTTCTTCGAGTCGGAGACCACTCCCATCGTCTTGATGGAGGCTATGAGGGCCGGTCTTCCCATCGTGTCAACGACCTGGCGCGGGATCCCGGACATCGTTGAAGACGGGGTCACGGGGTTCCTCACCCCGATCGAGGACCCCGGTTCCGTGGCGAGGGGGCTCGAGCGCCTCATCATCGACCCTGCTCTTCGTCGGAGGATGGGTACCGCCGGCAGGGATGCTTTCGAAGCGAGGTTCACACTCGATCACTACAGGGATGGCATCCAGCGTGCCTTCGACGCGTGCGCCGACCTATGATGATCGAGTGCCGCGCGCTTTCATCGAGAAGATAGAGATAGACGCGCCCAACTATCTTGACTGCATCCGGCAGGGTCTAGATCACATCGGTTTCGGAAGATCGATCTCTCTCGGAGCAGCTGTATTCCTAAAGCCGAACCTGACCTTCCCGACCTATCGTCCCGGCGTCATGACTTCGCCCGCCGCAGTCGAGGCAGCGATAGTGGCGCTCAAGGACTACTCAGTTGAGATCTGGTTAGGAGATTCCGATTCAGGCGGGTACAACCCGTTCCCCATGGAACGCGTATACGAGGAGACGGGGATCTCCGACCTTGCCAAGCGCTTCGGAGTGAAGGTAGTGAACCTCTCTCGCTTGCCGCGAGTATCGGTCCCCTTGGGCTCATCTCGGATCTTCGATATCGACCTGCCCCGATTGCTGACCGAGGAGATCGATCAACTGATAACCATGCCCGTGCCGAAGGTGCACCTCAATACGGGAGTGAGTCTGACTTTCAAGAACCAATGGGGCTGCATCCCCGATCCTCGAGATCGTCTCCGGCTCCATCCCTATTTCAGCGAGGTTGTGGTGAGCCTCAATCGGGCAGTCAAGGCGACCACAGCGATCATCGACGGTAGGTATGGCCTTAATCGGAGTGGTCCGATGCTGGGTGACCCCGTACCCCTCGGTTGGATCTGCGTGGCGGAAGATCTCGGAACCGGGGCTGCCGTTGGGTTGAAACTCATGAAGCTCGACATAACAGACATCCCTCACAAGGCCTACGCCAAGTCATTGGGTTTGATCCCCCATCTGGACGACGTCGAACTGAATCGTCCACTCGAGGGATTAGAGGGGCCGTCTTTCTACATGCGCCGGAAGATCACCGACTACCCCGGTCTTATCGCGTTCAGAAGCCCAAAGATTGCTCACCTAGCTTACTTCTCGCGTTTCGCGGGAGTCTTGCACAAACTGCTCTACCTCTTTCGTAAGCCCTTCTACGATTACGATGCGGCGCGAAGAGATCAGGCCGAGGCGACGTGGAGGCCACCTCGCGATCAGCCCTAGTTGTCCGGTCGGCTTCTGCCTACTGCTATCAGCGACTTCGCCATCAGCAAGAACCGCTCCACCACGATGATCGCTCCTGGGAACAGGCCTGAGAATTCTCGCCGGTCCAGAAGGTTCACTTCGTTGATGAAGCTCTCACACTCGGCCGGCGAGGGCCGAGTAACCCACCCCCATATGGTGAAGTTCCGCAAGAGCCGGCGTCGCCATCGCTTAGGTAGCAGGTGGATCAATGGCGTGAGTAGATGGGGTTCGACTAGGAAATAGCGATTCGGTGTTTGGATGAAGTAGCTCCTCCCGACTCGTTGTACTTCGGACGCAAGCTGCCTCTGACCTTCTATGTCCCCAAGATGCTCGATAACGCTGTTGCTGAAGACCACATCGAACTGTTCATCCTTGAATGGAAGTCGTCGAGCATCCGCCACGACCCACCTTCGACGAGCTTGGGGAGTGGCATCCCAGTCGTGCTCCGGAAGAGTGCTGTTCAGATAGATGATCTGCGGCTGGACCGGCGCTGATTCCCAGATGAGCTGAGAGGCGCCCACATCGAGAACCGTCGTATCCGACGTGATGCCAAGCATGCTGACGAAGAGGTCCATGCGTTTCGGTCTGAAGTGCCTCAGGAAGGGACGGTAGAGATCATGTAGATCCATGAGCGCGGCAGGATATCGGCCTCATCTGAAGACGGAGTCGAGGTCGAATCCCAAACCGGTCCATCCGCGCGGCCGCATGCTCCGTTCAACCCAGCGGAAACCGGCCTTGGAGGGAGCGTCGTAGGTGTTGTTCGAGAATCGCAGGCCTCGTGGCCGCCAGCGGGCAGAGCCTTCCGGCCGGAAGGACCAGTAGCCGTTCCCTCCCCGGGAATAGCGGATGGTGTTTTCCGAGATCGTGATGTTCTTCAGCGAACGGGGGCCGAGCGTCCCTTCCACACGGTCATCCTGGATGAGCCCCACACCGCCATGGTTGCCTCGAAGAAGGTTGCTCTCGATAACGACGTTTCGGGAGCTCACCACAAGGATCCCGGCCGGCACCCAAGCCTTGTATCCGAACCCGTTGCCGGTGATCGTGTTACCGGTGATCGTTGCGGAATAGCTGATCTCGTGGAGGATGCCCGGGCCGACGTTGTCACGGATCACGTTGTCCCGATAGGTCGCGTTCACATTGTCGATGTCGGTCCAGAGGCCGGGGCCGATGTTGTGGTGTGAATAATTGTCCTCAACAAGGAGATCCGTCGTATAGAACCATTTGCTTCCACCGTTCTCCCACCAGTCGAATCCTTGGGTGTTGTTGTATGAGATCTCGTTGCCGGTGACCCGCACGCTCGCACCACGACCGCAGAGCCCCATCTCTCCATTGTGATGAACGTAGTTGTCGCGAACCCAGGATCGGCTGTCGCTGCAGATACCGATCCCATGGTTGAGGCGGACCTCATTGTTCTCGATAAGCCAGTTCTCACCTGAATGGACGGCGCCGGTCTGATAGGCGTTCGCGAACTTTTCGATGATGAGCCCACTCACCACGACATCGTCGGCGGCTCTTTTCATGTAATCGGCGCTGATCGCTTGAAGAGATGCCGTGACCTCGATGAGGTGACCTTCTGGATCGTCCGCGAGATAGATGCGGTCCTGCGGATAGTCGAAGAAGAAGCTCCCGGGCACGAGCGACTCTCTGTCCGTTACCTGCCACAGCGGCCGATGATCGAAGTACACGTCCTCCGGGAAACGGCACCCTTCGTACGCGGGATCCATGCAGCGGCCGCGGGGCTCCCATTCCTGGGTCTGGCCGGTGATCACCCAATACTCGCCCGACTTCGTGGGGCTGACGGGGGTCGAGCCATTCAGCACCGCCCCAGAGGCCCCCACGAACGCGTCTCCACGTTTTGGGATGAGACGGGATCGCAGTCGGTGCGTGCCCGGCTCGAAACAGAACAGAGTGCCCTCGGGGGCATCGTCCACGATCGTGACCGCGTCTTCGTCGGGACTGATCACCTCGACATGCCTCGAACTCAGGAGGCCATCCAGATGGGAGATCAGACAGGGAAGCCCCTGAGCCCCCGCGGAGGGGATGGCAGAGCAGAAGCAGCCGACGGCCAACAAGAGCGCCAGACAAGCGCGTCTGGGGTTTCGCCTCCTATGGGTTGGTTTCACTCTTTCTAGTCGGCACCGTAAGGGGGCCGCGCCATGGCCCAGCTCAGCTATCCAAGGCCGCGAAAAGTAACTACTCGGGCAGTGAGAAGTCCTTTATATGCAGCTTCTCGGCGACGATGTAGGTGCCGAACCTCGCGCCGCCGATGAGGTAGCGCCGCCAGAGCCTGCTGGGCTCGCTCCCGAGCCGGAATAGCCACTCGAAACCGTGCTCCTTCATCCATCCAGGGGCGGATCGCTTCCTCTCTGTCAGGAAATCGAACGCTGCTCCCACGCCGACGCAGACCGGAGCGAGGAGATCCGATCTGCTGTCCCGCATCCAGTGCTCCTGTTTGGGTGTGCTCAACCCGACCCAGACGACCTGTGCACCGGATGAGTTGATCTCTTCGATCTCATCCCGCCGCTCCTGGGATGTCAGTTCCCGGAACGGAGGTGAGGAAGCGCCGGCGACCTCGATCCCGAATCGCTCTGCCGACCGGCGAGCGAGATCCTCGGCGACCCCGGGGGCCCCTCCATAGAAGTAGTGGCGATAGGTGGCTCCCGTCTGTGAGCAGAACGTCTCCAAGAGCTCAGGGCCGTACACCCGACGAGGAAGTGTGAAGCCGCGGCGGCGGCCGGCCCGGACGAGCGGCATCCCGTCGGGCACGACTAGATCCGCTTCTTCTAGGACCCGTTTGAATCCTTCATCCCGCTGGGCCTCGACCACACCGTGCATGCCGGTCACCGCGATGTAGTGGTTCCGGTCGGTGCCGGTCCACAAGGACATGAGGGCGACCACATCGTTGATCTGGACGGCGTCGACCGGCACTCCCAGCAATCGGAAGCGAGATCGCTCGGTCTCGGGCGAGTCGCTCTCGGGCTGCATGCTCATCCCCATCCCGTCCTTCCTTGTGGGCCGCATGTCTTTCTATACTGCTGCGATGCAGGCGCCGCCCGACGTACATGTTGAATGGGTGGACGAGGAAGCGGTCGTCCTGAACACCGCGACCAATGAGATCCACTATCTCAGTCCTTCGGCGGCCTATGCCTACGCCATGATCCTCGAGTACGGGTACACGGATGCCCTGCAGAGGATCGCGGCCGAGCAGCCGGGTGCAGATATCGTGTCCGATGTCGAGCTTCTCGTTTCTGATCTGGTCGCGAGGGGGCTTCTGGTCGATGGATGAAGGGTCACCCGTACCCGAGACGAGCAAGGGCTGAGGCGACCCATTCGAAGGCCTAGTTTGGGCCGAATCATCGTGGCTTCCTCTGGGCCATGTTTTCGTCGAGGCGCGTTCGACCGTGCCCGGGCTCCTCGCGCCTCTCGATCTACCCGAGCTGCCCACCCCTGATGACGCTCCGCGGTTCCCAGGGGTCATGAGCATCGCGACCGACCCAGCCGAAGCCCGCATCCGGCGCATCCCATCCTTCTACTTGGGACGTCTGCAGGTCTGGGGAGATCGTGACCTGGGCGCCGTCGCCACGCGGCTCAAGCGCGCGGCTCACGCCGCCGCGAATTTGCCCGTCATGCCGTCCTACCTGATCCAGCCGATCCGATTCGAGGGTGTGGCCGGGCTCTACCTCCGTGATGGCTACAACCGATCTTCCTTCCGCCGCGAGCTCACCAAACTCGGTGTCGAGTTCGCGGACGAATTCTTATTGGGTTTCGTCCCGCCCATGTTCCGGTCGACGACGTGGGGGGATCTCGAAGCCCGGTTCGCCATCGTTTCGGCACGGCCCGAGCCGGATCAGCCGGAGAGGGTCACGCAGGGCTCGTTCGTGTTCGGCGCCGCCGCTATGCGGATGGTACAGTTCGACGCGGCAGAGCTGACGGCACTCCGTGGGGC
>JBKJYP010000204.1:0-3807 GCA_046715695.1 Actinomycetota bacterium
GTCGTGGTCTGTTTGCGCCATGGCAGAAGCGGCGGTCCTCCCGGCCGCGCGGCAGATAGGGCCAGGCCCATCACGATCATCACGGTCAGGGTGTAGGTGGGCTCAACGTAGAGGCTGAGGATGACCCCATGCGCCGCTGCGATAACGGCCGCTGTCGCGATCGCCACCGCCCAAAGCTGTTCCTCACCTTCCGCGTAGCGGGCGCGTGCGTGCTGGCTGAGGATCGCGATGCCGTACAGGAACATGATCGCGAGGGCGCCCGGGACGCCGGTTCGGAACAGGTAGTTGAGATATGTCGAGTGGGTCCCCGCTCGTGGAACGTAACGATTGCCATCTTTGACGGTCCCCGACTCGGTCCTTGGTTGCTCGGTGCCGTAGCCGAGCAGCAGATACACGCCCCTGAGGCTTCCCAACGTGTCGTCGTACAGGTCGAATCGAGTGGATACCGAGGATCCGCCCCCGGCACGACCCCGCAGAGGATCAACCCCGTATCGGATGAGAAAGAACGAAGACAGCACGAGTGCTGCTGCCATCACCGAGGCTAAGACCGAAAGAACCCTGCGCCAGCCGATCCTGTGATGCAAGAACATGTAGAGGCAACCGATAGCGAGGGCGACCCAGGAGCCTCGGGCGAGCGAGAAGCCCGCGCCGTATAGACAAGCTGCCGCAGCGATCCGCGCGAACCACTTACGCCGTCTGGTTGATGCCGTCCAGATGACACCGATCGCGAGAGGGAAGACCGCCGCGCAGACGCCGGCATAGGTGAGGGCGTTCCGAGGGAACGACCTGAGGCGGGGCACCGTGTTCGCCGGCGCCAACCCGATGTTGTCGAAGAGGAGATCGATGCCTACCGCCGCGAGGTCGTCTTCATGGGACCGAGCGGATCCGTAGAAGCGGACGACGAGGCTGTTCTCGAACGCTTGGAGGCGCGGACGGAACACTTCGTAGGGAGGCAGGTTCTCCATCGATGACGCAACCGCGTCGAGGTCTCGCCGCAACTCGAGGGCGCCCGCTTCGATAGACCGCGCGTACTTGATCATCCCGATCGAGTTGGGGAAGGCATCCATCCCGTAGGCCTCCTCAACGGCACGGCGCGCGGTCGTGTCTTGCGCTTCTTCCAACGGGAGGCCGATCCACTCCAGGGTGACGCCGACCGAGAGCACGATCACGAACAGAAGCAGCCCGGAGATCGTCTGGTCTCGCGCTTCTCGATCACGTAGGTGCACCGCCGCCCCAAGGAGGGCCGCGGTCGCTACGAACTGGATCCCCGTCAACAACAGGAAGTGCTTGAAGTCGGCCTTGCTGATGACGAGGACGCCGAGGGCGGTCCAAACGAGGATCCCGATCGGCAGCCACACCCACCGACCCCCATCTGGCAACTTCCTCTGGATCACATAGGGAAGAACCACCCGTAAGGCCACGGCCGACCAACCGGCCAGGATCACGAACGGCAGCATGTCGATGACCCAGCCGAAGATCCCCATGTAGAGCGGAGAGACCAAGGCATAGGGCACCGGCAGCACGAGAGCCAGCACCACGGCGGCGATCCCGAAGCACCACAGCGCAGCGACGCCGGGCCCGATACCGCCGAACGTTCGAGCGATGCAGCCGGCAACGATGAGCGCGGCGGCGAGCCAACGGCCGTACCGCTGCCCCAGCTCCTGGAAGCGCTGCACCTTACGGTTGAAGGACGACGCGCTCCGGGGGCGACGACCCTCGGTGGATGCTCCGGAACAAGAAGATCCCAAGGGCGATCGCTATACCCGTGGAGCTGAGTGCCGCCGCTGTCGTGAAGGGTGCCTGCGTGGCAGCGGCCACAACCGTCCCGACAAAGATGAGCATCGCCGCGGACATGGCAGGTACCAGCCCGATCCCATCCGAGAACGTCCCATCGGGCAAGAAGTAATGCCAAGCGAACAACCCAGGAAGCAGGAGAAGAAGGAACCCACCAAGCAAGAAGACGATATGCAGCAAGCCTGCGCCTTCCTCAATCGAGGGAGCCAGGATGGTCCCGGAACCGTAGGAGTTGGCCATTCCGTCGGCCAAAACGACTATCCCGGATTCTCGTGGTATCTGAAAGGCGCCATCTACGACATCTGCGTTCTCACCGGTTTCGTTAAAGATCTTGGCGACCACCACTATCGGGTCTTCGCCTGAAGCCTCGATGCCTGCATTCGTATCTTCGAGCAACGCCGGAGAGAGTTTGTCGTAGGTCTCTTCGCCAACGAGCGTTGGCTCTCCCGCCAGGTAGTTCTCCAGGGAGCCCAGGTAGAGGTAGGCCTGGTCGACCTGTCCCTGCGGCAAGCCGTAGCGGGATGTGTTGCCGGACAGTTTCGTGAAGCCCCAGATCTGGAAGTCTCGATCGTCTTGATCGATGACGAACACAACCGGCGTGTCGGGATGGCTCGCGCTCAGCTCGGCGCGCAGCGTGTCCAGGTCCTGACGTTCTTCGGCCCCCAGCCAACCCCCGTCGGCGTTGTTCCAGCCGGAGACCTCGAAGCCCTTGCTGAAGTTGGTTCCGATGATCACCGCTAGCGCGACGAGCCCCAGATACGCGAGCTTGTTCCCGTTGTTGCCTCGGTCGATGAAGAAGCGCGCCGCGAAATAGATGCCGATGCCGACGAGGAGCACCCAAGCCAGGGTGGTGTTGAAGAACCGGTAGTAGGGATAGGTCAGGCCCCCGACGAAACCGAATATCCCGATGAGAGGTGCGAGCCAGACGAGCGAGAGCCGCGTGAGCTCGTCCTCACCCAGAGGTGAGCGTTTGGTCGTGAACTCAGGTGAGAGCTCGTCGGAGACCTCGCGGCTGCGGCGGTGCGCTGCGACCAGCCCGGCGATACCGATGAGGAACAGGGGCGCGTTGAGAGCAGGGCGCATCGCCTTGACCCAGAGGACGAGTCTGTCCACGAAGAAATCACTTCCGTAAGGGGGAGGCAGGGCCGCATCGGCCAGCGAGGCCGAGCTGCCCCAGATACCGATCTTCCAGATCGCATACGTGATGAGGACGGAGATGAAAGCGGTCATGAGGATCGGGCCGTCGTCGGCGATAACCGACTTGATGTCGAACTTACGGAACAGCAGCCGCCACACAGCCATAGCCCCAAGCACGACGCAGAAGATCAGCAAGGTTGTCGGGTGCGTGAGTCCCGCGAGGACGAGGAACATGGCGAACGCCGTGCGGGCGGGCCACGAATAGCGCATCCGATCCAAGAAGGGCAAGGCCGCAGCCAGCCAGAAGAGGCACAAGACGTTGTCGAGGTACCCCACGAACGGTGGCGTCAAGAAGAGTGACGCACTGCCGAAGGCAACCGCGTGGAACATGAGCGGGTCGGGTCGGTGCCGGTAGGCGAACCCGGCGAGCAGCAGACAAGTGAGAACCGGCAGGAACACCATCAGGAACGACGTGACCTTGAGAGAGCTCACCCCGGGGATGCGTCGCAAGAACCCTCCCAGGACCGGTGCAGACACCCGATATCCGGCCGAGTACATGTTGAATGCGCCCTCGATCTCGAGGAAGCGCTCGGGGGTCTCGGTGATGAAGGCCTCGGTACGCCACGTGTAGTAGGCGGGGTCCTTGGTTGGCGCGACCCGATCGGGGTTCGCTAAGAACGTCCATCCGAACAGGGCCAGCAGGATCGCCCCCGTGAGGAAGAAGGCGAAGGGGCGGCTGAGAGCCCGGTCCAGGCGGTTGCGGGCCTCGGGGGGAGGCCAGGCCGGGGCGCGCTCGGTCAAGGGGTCGGTATCCATCGGTCCGTGCATGCTAACCGGGACAGGTGATGGAAGGCAGGAGCTTCGAGGGGAGAACCA
>JBKJYP010000205.1:0-8462 GCA_046715695.1 Actinomycetota bacterium
CGATGGAAGGTGATCTTCGTTCCATCGGGTGACCAGGCCGGGGCGCGGTCGGTGTCGCCCGCGGGTTGAGTGAGACGGGTCAGCTCGGTTCCGTCGATCGCCATGCGGTAGAGGCCCGCCTCGGCCCCATGGCGAGCGACGACCAGCTTGGTGCCGTCTGGAGAGAATGCCGGGTGGGAGTAACTCCCGACGGCGATCACTCGGGGGGTCGATCCGTCGGATCCCATCACCATCACGTCACCTGCTAGGTCGCTATTCAGACGGATGAAGGCGATCATCGCGCCGCTCGCGTCGAACGCGGGGTCGATCTCGTGGGCGACGGTTCTTGTCAGGTTGCTGATGCCGGTGCCATCGTCGTTGACGATGCAGATCTCGTCATTACGCGAGAAGGCGATCTTGCCCTTGGCTCCAGGGAAAGCAGCGCCGGCGATGGTGGAGCCCGCCACCGAGATGGAGATCACCGCGACGCTCGCGGATACCGCCCATCCGGTGAGCCGACCCTTGGCTTTGGTCATCACATGTTCGATATTCCCACGGGTCACGAGGCCATACGATCGGGCCATGGATAGAGCACGGATCCCGACGGGGTCCTTCCTCTGGGCGCTGGCAGGTCTGGTCGCTTCGCTTACGTCGTTGATGATCTCTTCCACCGGCATCGTGCTGCTGCCCTTGTTCTTGCCGATCGGGGTGTTCGTCTATGTCCTATACGGGCTCGAGGTCAAGGGTTTCCCATCAGCTCTGATCGGAGCGATCCTGGCCCTGGACCTGATGGCGTTCTCGCTGTTCATCTACCCTCCCTGTCTCGTCCCGACCCTGACGAAGATGAGGGACGGGACCTTCGTGCTCGGGTGCGATCAGCAACAGGACCTATCCGGCCTGTTGATCATCACGGTGGTCGGGTCGACCGTGGTGGGTGCTCTCGGTTGGGCGCTCGTGCGTCGCCGGAAGTTGGTTTCGGATGATGAGCGAGATCTCGAGTCCGTCTAATCCCCTGATCAAAAGGGTCCGGAAACTCCGGCGTGCCCGGGGGCCGGACGGTCCTTGTGTCGTGGAAGGGATCGCGCCCGTGGCTGCGGCGATGGCATCGGGGGCCGAGGTGGAGCTCGTCCTGTTCGCCCCCGAGCTGCTGACGGGAGAAGGGGGTCTCCGTCTGCTCGAAGAGGTGCGAGCTGCGGGCGTTCCTGCTTCAGCGGTGTCCCCTGAAGCATTCGCGTCGCTGTCTTCCCGCGATTCGCCAGCGGGTGTGGCCGCTCTGGTGGTGCCGGATCCGGTGAGCTTGGACGCGATCGAACACTCGGATGAAGCGCTGGTCGTGGCCCTCCACCAGCCCGGCAACCCTGGGAACCTAGGGACCATCATCCGCACCGCAGCTGCAGCTGGATGCGATGGGGTCGTGATCGCCGGCGCCTCGACCGACCCGTTCGGCGCCGAGGCGGTCAAGGCCAGCATGGGATCTGTGTTCTCCGTCCCGATCGCTTTCTGCGACGCGTTGGACCAGGTCTTCGGATGGGCGCGTCCCAACGGGGTCAAGGTCATCGCCACGTCGGCCCACTCATCGGAGTCGCTATGGGATTCGGATGCCGTCCCCCCGTGCGTGCTGATGTTCGGAAGCGAACGTCTCGGGCTACCGGAGGAGGCGATGGATCAAGCGGACCTCTGCGTCGGATTGCCGATGTCGGGCTCGGTGGGCTCGCTCAATCTGGCGGTTGCGGCCGGCATCGTCATCTTCGACGTCATACGACGTGCTCGAGCCACCCCGTGATCGTCTCTGAGAGCCGGTCGTATAGCGCCCAGAAGAAATGGTTCGCTCCTGATATCTCGACGAAGGTCGCGCCCGCGACAGACCGTGTCCATCCCCGAACCTCTGCCGGTTCCACCTGTTTGTCATTGACACCGACCACGACAAGCACAGGTTGGGTGATCCCGAGCTCAGGTCCTGGAGGCAACCCGGCGGTCAGACCCGGTCGTTCTGTCACGGCCGGCGCGATGGCCACCACCGCAGCGATCTCAGGATCCGATGCGGCAGCTCGGATGGCAACACCTCCACCGTAGGACCAACCGATCAAAGCGATCCCCAAGGAGGGCCAGCGACGCCGTGCTTCGGCGACGGCGGACCGCGCATCCTCGACCTCGTCGAGTCCCGTCCCGGAAGATCCAGTTGAAGTCCCAACACCGCGGAAGTTGAAGCGAACGACGGCCCACCCGCGTTGGACGAGCTCGTCGCGGATGTGAAGGAAGAGTGGTGCGTTCATCGTGCCCCCCATCCGCGGGTGTGCATGGCACATCACCACGGCCCCTCGAGGCGTCCCTTCCCACTCGCCGCTTGCCTCGATCTCGACATCTGCCGCGGAGGCCAGCCGCACATGTTCGACGATCATGTCCCGACCTCTCGCACGGCCTCGATGATCGCGGCGGCCGTCGCAGCCATCGAGGCTTCGTCCTTGTATCGTCCGCGCGGCCAGAAGAACCCCCGCATGCCGTCGCCTTTCGTCCGCGGCACAACATGCACATGCAGATGCGGAACGCTTTGGCTGACCTTGTTGTTGATGGCGACGAAGCTCCCCTGTCCGTCCATCGCTACCGGGATCGCGGCAGAGAGAAGGCTCACGGTTTCGAACAGAGGGGGTAGATCGGTCGACGGAAGATCCGCAAGCGTCTCATGGTGGGCCCGGGGTATCACGAGGGTGTGCCCTGGGAACAGTGGCCGCTGGTCGAGGAAGGCGAGGATGGCTTCAGACTCGAAGACCATGTGGCTGGGGGCCGCACCGGTAGCGATCTCGCAGAAGACGCACACGAGGGTCGAGACTAGTGTGAAGACAAGGGACGGACAGGAGGGACAGGAGGAAGGGATGGATGAGACCGAGGTTCGAACGGGAGCCGAGACGCATGGGCAGGCCACCGTCGAAGGCAACTTCAAGGTCGCGGGGAGCTATCTCTCCCCGGAGGCCGCGGCTCAGGCCGGCGGGGTGATGAAAGCGATGCCCGGCAAGCTCTCGGGCAGCGAGGTCACGACCGTGGAACCAGAGGGCGATGGTTTCGTCGTCGGCATCCGCTACACCGGAGAGACCGGAGAGGTGACCGTCCGATCCACCTGGGGGGAAGTGGACGGAGCTACGAAGATCACGGCCCTGGAGGTCCTCTAGATGGAAGCTCCGATAAGCGGCCCTCAGCGCAAGGTCTTCGATGCATCGGTGAGCCCACTTCGCATAGAGGACGGGAGTGAGGGCATCTCGGTCAGAGGGGGCGCAACGACCCCTTTCACCGTCTCCAGGGCCTGGGTCGCGCCCGCCGGCCACTACCCTGAGGCCTGGTTCCTGATCGACCCTGGAACCCGGGAGGTCCTCTTCGAGTGGGCTTCCCCGGACCTCCACATCATCGGACTCCAGGCCCTCACCAAGCTGAAGACGGAGGTCCGAGGCCCGATCCGCCTGAACCCCGGTCGTTATCAGCTCGTCTTCGCCCTCGGTGGGATCAAGGGCGGCGAACTCGACGTGGAGGTGACCGAGGCTCCTACGGCGGCCGCGGCCTGAGGGCCGGGGTATTGACCAAGCCCTATCCGCTGGGGGAAACTTCTCTAGCCGGTTACTGAGGATCGCCGAAGCTTCCCCTTACGGCGTTCCACAGCAGCCGGCCTCTCCGCGTCAGAGCCGCTCGGTCGGCGAGCGGCCAGAACAGATCGGCCCCCAGCTTTCGCGTCCTGGCCCCCGTCCCCACCTATCCTTTAGCTATGCGATGGAAACTGATCTCTTTCCTGGGCGCGTCGGTGCTCCTGGCATCCTGTGCCGTCGACGTCCCGGATCCCCTGGCCGGGGGTCCCGAGCCCTCCGTGCAGTTGACGCAGTCGGACCCCTTGCCTCCCCACTCGCCGCTGGCAGACGTGATCCAAGAGGTCTTGCCTTCGGTGGTCAATGTGCGGGTATCCGGCATCGACTGCACCTCGGGTGGGCAGCTCCAGGCCGAGGGCTCCGGGGTGGTCATAGAACGCGACGGGATCATCCTGACCAACAACCACGTGGTCCAAGGTGCTGTTGACGTGGAGATCGTGTTCAACGACGGTCGCGAGCCGCTGAAGGGACGCGTGCTCGGGGCGGTGAAAGAGAAAGACCTGGCCGTGGTCAAGGTCGAAGCGGACGATCTCCAACCGATCGAGCTCGGGAGATCCTCAAGCTTGAGGTTGGGTGACGACCTCGTGGCCATCGGGTTCCCACTTGGGCTGGGTGGTCCTACAGTCACCCGGGGCATCGTGTCCGCCACCGACAGGACGATCGAGTTGGGGGCCGGAGAGGCTCTCGAAGGGCTCCTTCAGACCGATGCCGCCATCAACCCGGGCAACTCGGGCGGCGCGCTCATCGATTCGGCCGGCCGGCTCGTCGGGATCAACACCGCGGCTGCTCAAGCATCACAAGCGGAGAACATCGGGTTCGCTATCGCGATCGACACAGCCTTGCCTGTGGTCGAGGAGATCATCAACGAGCCACCAGGTGACCGAGCATGGCTCGGCGTTTACCTGCAGGCGATCACTTCCGACAGCGACGCGTTGAGGTTGGGACTCCCATCGGGCACCCAGGGCGTGTTGATCGTGGACGTGTTCTCGAGTAGCCCCGCTGAAGCCGCCGGTCTGGGCGCCGGCGAGGCCATCACCGAGATCGAAGGCCAACCCATCACTTCACTCGAAGACCTGACGAGGACCCTTGCAGTTCATGATCCGGGCGAGGTCGTTTCCGTGAAGCTCGTCAGTGCTTCTGGGGATAGGACCGTCGAGGTCGAGCTCGATGTCCGGCCCCCCGATGAGGTTTGCTGAGCCGATGAAGGTGAAGCTCCGGAACCCCGATCGGATCGTCGAGATCTCTGGACCGAACACGGTAGTCGGACTCTTGAAGGAGCTTGGGATCGTTCCTGAAGCAGTGCTCGTGATCCGCAGCGCTACCCTGCTGACGCGTGACGAGAAGTTGGACGACGCGGATGAGCTAGAAGTGCGTCCCGTCCTGTCGGGAGGCTCGCTATGAAGTGCAAGAGGTCCCCGCTATGAAATGTAAGGTCTGCCGGCAGCATGCAGCGGTCGATGTCCGCCGTCATAACGCTGCGTTCTGTGGGCCCCATTTCGTCGATCATGTTCGCAACCAGGTCGTAAGAACGATCAAGGAATTCAAGATGTTCCGCCCGGAGGACCGGCTATTGATCGCCGTCTCGGGTGGGAAGGACTCCCTCGCTATCTGGGACATCCTTATCGATCTCGACTATGACGCAACAGGGTTCTACCTGGACCTCGGCATCGGTGGGTACTCGGAACGATCGAAGGCGGCAGCCATCTCCTATGCGGAGGGGAAGGGAGCCAAGCTCCTCGTTCGGTCGCTCTCGGAAGAGCACGGTTTCACCGTTCCTGAGCTGGCCCGCCTCACGAACCGGGTTCCGTGTTCAGGTTGCGGACTCAACAAGCGTTATGAGTTCAACCGTGCCGCCCTCGAAGAAGGCTTCAGTGTGCTGGTCACCGGTCACAATCTCGATGACGAGGTCGCAACGCTGTTCGGGAACGTCCTTCACTGGAACACGGACATGCTCGGGCGGCAGGCTCCGGTACTCGTGGAACGACTATTAGATGTGGGTGGCTCGGAGCACACGGTGCTCGTGAGGAAGGTCAAGCCCCTGGTCCGCCTCGCGGAGCGGGAGACAGCGGCCTACGCGCTCCTGATGGGCATCGACTACATCATCGAGGAATGCCCGTTGGTGGAGGGCAACACCCAGCACCGCTACAAAGAAGCGATCACGCTGATCGAAGAGAGCTCCCCGGGTACCAAACAGCAGATGTATTTCGGTTTCTTGAAGCGCGCCGCCGGCCGGTTCAAGGAGGACGCGGCGGCGATCGATCTCGTCGCCTGTGTCGAGTGTGGCGCACCCACGACGGGTGGGGGCCGGTGCTCATTCTGCAACCTGAAGGCCCTGGCTTCGAAGAGAAGAGATCCCTGATGCCCGAGCGGCCACTGGCAGCGGGGGAGCGGGTACTCCTGATCGATCCCAAGGGACGCCGGTACATGTTGACCCTCAAGACGGGTGGGGAGTTCCATTCACATCACGGCATCGTCGCGCACGACATCTTGATCGGTTCGCTCGAGGGATCGAGGGTGCGGTCCACCGGCGGGGGCAACATGATCGTCTTCCGTCCGACCCTCGCCGATTACATCCTCAAGATGAAGCGAGGCGCGCAGGTCGTGTATCCGAAAGACCTCGGCTTGATCCTCGTCTATGCCGACATATTCCCAGGTGCCGTGGTGGTGGAGGCGGGAACCGGGTCTGGCTCGCTGACCCTTGCTCTGTCGCGAGCGGTCGGGCCCGAGGGTCGGGTGATCTCTTATGAGCTCCGAGAGGACCATCACGAGGGTGCTTCAGGCAATATCATCGCCTGGTACGAGGGACTCGGCGGCAAGCCGGAGAACGTCGATCTTCGCCTCGGCGACATCTTCGAAGGCATCCCGGAGTCGGGTGTCGATCGATTGGTGCTCGATCTCCCCGAGCCATGGCACGCCTTCGGCGCCACGACGAGCTCACTCGCGGCCGGCGGGATCCTGTGTTGTTACCTCCCGACGATCCCTCAGGTATCGCGAACTGTGGAGGCCGCTCGCCAAGCCGGATTCGAGGAGATCAGTACGTTCGAGGGGCTCGTCCGGACCTGGAACATCGACGGCGCATCCGTTCGCCCGGACCACAGGATGGTGGCGCACACGGGTTTCCTCATCACCGCCCGAAAGACGGTAGCCCCCTAAAGAACCAAGGACCCCATCCTCAGCGTTGAAGGTCAGAAGCGGTCGGCTCGGCGACCGCTGAACAAATTGGGGTGAGGGTAGGAACCCCACAACCGTTCCCCAGCGTTGAAGGTGTTAAAGAGTAGGCTCCCTAGCAGGGGAAGGAGGTGTCCGGACGATGGATGAGCTCGAGAGACTTTCTCAGTACGACCGAGAGGTTCAGGAGCTGCAGGGCCAGGTCAAGCTGCTGGAAGAAGAGCTTGCTCTGACCCGACGCAAGCTCGAATCAGCCCCGCGCCGGATACACGACCTCGAGAAGCGACTCTCCGCGACGAGCTCCGAGCTCGCCGCCGCACGCGATAGCAACGAGAAGCTGTCCTCGACCCTCACTCAGGCGAAAGAGCAACTCATAGCCCTGAAGGAAGAGGTCGACAAGCTGAGCGGGCCGCCGGCGAGCTACGGCATCTTCCTCGAGGCCCAATACGAGGACCAGACCGCTGATGTGTTCACGAACGGCCGCAAGCTGCGCGTGAGCGTGGCTCCCGAACTGGATCCTCCTCTTGCGGAATTGCAAAGGGGTCAGGAAGTCCTCCTCAACGAGGCGATGAATGTGATCGAAGCGTATGACTTCGAAGTGCAGGGCGAGGTCGTGACGATCAAAGAGATCCTGGACGGTTTCCGTGTCTTGGTCGTCGCGCACAGCGACGAAGAGCGCGTCGTCGAGTTGGCCTCCCCTCTGAGGGGTGTGCATCTGCGCTCGGGCGACAGCCTGCTGCTCGACGCCAAGTCGGGACATGTCCTCGAGAAACTCCCTCGCCCCGAGGTCGAAGAGCTGATCCTGGAAGAGGTCCCGGATGTTTCCTACGAGGACATCGGGGGGCTCGAGGACCAGATCGAGACGATCCGCGATGCGGTCGAGCTCCCGTTCCTCCATGGCGACCTGTTCAAGGAGCACCAGCTCGAACCACCCAAGGGGATCCTGTTGTACGGACCGCCGGGTTGTGGGAAGACGCTCGTAGCCAAGGCTGTTGCCAACTCGCTCGCTAAGAAGGTCGCCGCCAAGCTCGGTCGCGACGACCGCCGCTCCTACTTCCTCAACATCAAGGGACCCGAGCTCCTGAACAAATACGTCGGTGAAACCGAGCGCCAGATCCGGCTCATATTCCAACGTGCGCGAGAGAAGTCCGAAGAGGGCGTACCTATCATCGTGTTCTTCGACGAGATGGAGTCGCTGTTCCGTACCCGCGGATCGGGCATATCCAGCGACATCGAATCCACGATCGTCCCTCAGTTGCTGGCTGAGATCGACGGCGTCGAGGCCCTCAAGAACGTGATCGTCGTGGGGGCCTCGAACAGAGAGGACCTCATCGACCCGGCGATCCTTCGCCCGGGTCGCCTCGACGTCAAGATCAAGATCGAGCGCCCGAACGAGCGAGCGGCGACCGAGATCTTCAAGAAGTACCTCCACACGGATATCCCGATCGCTCAAACCGAGATCGACGAGCACGGATCTGCCGAGGCTGCCGTTGAAGCGATGATCGTGGTGGCGGCCGAGAAGATGTACTCGGAAGACGAAGACAGTCAGTTCCTCGAGGTGACTTACGCGAACGGCGATAAGGAAGTTCTCTACTTCAAGGACTTCTCGTCGGGCGCGATGATTGAGAACATCGTTCGACGTGCGAAGAAGACCGCCATCAAGCGCGCTATCGCGGGTGAGCCCAAGGG
>JBKJYP010000206.1:0-6951 GCA_046715695.1 Actinomycetota bacterium
TCGATGAGGTGTTGCGTGGATTGATTGAGACCGCCGGGCGTTCTGATCAAGTCGGTGCACGCGGGCTAGTGTTCGGGGCGTGAAACTCGGGTTGGTGCTCGGTGGTGGGGGCCTGGTGGGGATGGCGTATCACGCCGGTGCCCTCAAGGCCCTCGACGAGCAAGGACTGGCCGTGGGCAACTCGGACGTCATCGTGGGGACGAGTGCCGGGTCCATCATCGGCTCGCTGCTGGCCAGCGGCTGGGCCGCAAGCGACTTCTACGAGCACGCTCAGGGACGGCACAGGGACTCGATCACCGACCCCCGCCTCCAAAAGGAGGAAGTAGGAGAGCTCTTCACCCGGCTCTACTCGAACCGCATCGACCGCACCCGCCGGCAGATCGGCGGCCTGTTCGCCGCCGGAGCCTCCAGGGGCCTATGGCGAGGGCCCCGGCCCCCGGCCCCACTGCGCCGCTTATTCCCCTCCGGGCTCTACTCCACCGACCGGAGCCGGGAGCGTCTCGCCGTCGAGCTGCCCCACACCTGGCCCGACCGGGATCTATATGTCTGCGCCGTCGAGCTCTACACCGGCAAGAGGGTGGCATTCGGTCATCCCGGCGCCCCCAAGGCCCGGCTGCCCGAGGCCGTTCTAGCCTCCACGGCGATCCCTGCGATGTTCCCGCCCGTCAGGATCGCCGGGAAGTCCTATCTGGACGGCGGCGCCTATAGCGCCACCTCTCTGGACCTCGCCGTCGAGGCAGGGTGCGATCACATCCTCTGCGTCGCCCCCCTCGGCTACATGAGGGAGAAGAGGACCGCCTGGGATCCACGCTCTATCGGCCCCCGGCTGATCCGTAACTGGTTCTCGAAGAGCCTCAAGCAAGAGGTCATCGCGGCCCGGGCGAAGGGCATCCATGTCCTCGTGGTACGGCCCTGGATGGGCGATCTACGCGATCACGGCGCGAACTCGATGCGCTTCTTCGACCGGGCCGCCCTGGCCGAGTCCTCTCGCATAGGGACGAAGAGGCTGCTGGACCTCCAAGACGACCACCCCGTCATCAAGGCCTTCACGCCGTCCCCCAAGGCCAAGAAAAAAGAGTCGAGCCACCCCCGGCGCGCGAGAGAGCAAAACCGGAGCGCGGGCTGATGGGGGTGCCACCGGGCATCAAGACCCTCGGCCAGATCGCCAACCTCAAGAACCTCAAGCGCCTCAAGGAAGCCGGCGCCACCAGCCCCAAGGGCTCGCTGGGGCTGGTGCTGTCGATCCCTCGCCTCCTCGTCCGGGGCCCATCTCTCGGGATCATCAGCCGCAACAACGCCTTCGCCTTCGGGAGCAAGCCGGCGATCCACGACCGAGACGGAACCCTTACCTGGGCCGAGCTCGATCGCAGGGCCAACCGAGCCGCCTCGATGCTCGCCGCCATCGGGGCCAGCCCGGGGGACAGGGTCGCGATGCTGCTCCGCAACGGCCACGAGATGGCCGAGCTGATCCTCGGCTGCCAGAAGTCGGGGATCGTCGCCTGCCCACTCAACACCTGGGCCAAGCCCAAGGAGCTCACGGCCACGATCGGGGGCTCCAAACCGGTCGTCCTCATCTACGACCAGCTCCACGCCGAGCAGGTGAAAGAGGCCGGCAGCAGAGGCGCCGTGTTGGTACAGGTCGGTGAAGGTGAAGGCGTTAAGGGCTCCAAGTCCTACGAGGTGCTCCTGGCCGACGCCTCGGCCAGGCCCCCCGCCGCGGTCACCCTCAACCGTGGCTCGGCCCGGATCATCATCCACACCTCAGGGACGACGGGAACCCCCAAGGGCGCCTCCCGAGACTCCTCGGCTTCGGGGATCGGGGCGCTGGCCAACATCCTGGGGGTCGTCCCCTACCGGCGTGACGATGTGCTGCTCATCCCCACACCGATGTTCCATTCCTTCGGGCTCGCCTCGTTCTCGTTCGGCACGGCCCTCGGGACGACGATGGTCATGCCCGAGCGCTTCGACCCCGCCGAGACCCTCGAGCTCATCGAGAAACACAAGGTCACGGCGCTCTCGCTGGTCCCGGTCATGATCCGGCGGATCGTCGCTCTCCCCGAGGCCAAGCGCAAAGCCCACGACCTCTCCAGCCTGAGGATCCTCATGGCCTCCGGCTCCGTGCTCTCGGACGACCTCAGGCGGGCCGCCACCGAGCTCTTCGGGCCCGTGATGTACGACCTCTACGGCTCGACCGAGATCGGATGGGTCGCCATAGCCACGCCCGAGGACATCGCCACCCGGCCCCGCACGGTGGGCAAGCCCGTGGAGGGCACCGAGGTGGCCGTCTTCTCGGCCTCGGGAGAGAAACTGGGCCGCGGAGAGATCGGAGAGCTCTACATCAAGTCCGAGATCCTCTTCGAGGGCTACATCTCCGGGGACACCAAGGACGAGCGGGATGGCTATATGTCGATAGGGGATCTCGGGCACTTCGACGAGGACGGGTTCCTCTACGTGGAGGCCCGCACCGACGACATGGTCGTCGTGGGGGGCGAGAACGTCTACCCGGTCGAGGTCGAGCAGATCATCGAGGACATCCCAGGCGTCGAGGAGGTCACCGTCTTCGGCATGGAATCCGAGGAATACGGCCACGTCCTGATCGCTTTCGTGGTCGGAAAGGTCACCGCCGCAGAAGTCAAAAAGGCCTGTAAAGCGGAGCTGGCTTCGTATAAAGTTCCCAAAGAGGTCAAAGTGGTCAAAGAGCTGCCCAGAACAAGCACCGGAAAAGTCCTAAAGCGAGAACTTTTGGTGTCGATTACTAGTTAGAAGTACTTAGAGAAAGCGGGTCGCCTCGGCGAGACGCCAGAGCAAGAAAGCGGAGCGAGCGGAACCGGCAACTTCACGGTTGATCGCACCTCCGCCGGCAGCACCCGAGAGGTTGTAGTGCAGTTTGAAGTAAGGCAGGACCAGGATTGTTACGGAACCTTTGGTAAGCAGCGATAGGGGGAGCACTTTCTAGGCTGATTCCGGGATATGGGGCGAAGCGGACATTTCTACGCGAAACCTCACAAACTTGCGTAAACACAAGCAAACGCAAGAGAGCGAAATTATCCCAAAGGAATGCGTGATTTCAAGCAGGAAGAGTCCTAGATGAGTCGTACAGAAGAGCACTACGCTCTGCGCTTGGTCGACTACAGAGAGCGACCCGTAGGGCGGAAATACCCAAGTTTTGCAACATGAAACACGGAAAGGGAGCTGCCTCGGCGGGGCCCCCAACAGTTTGGCAACAAACGGTCCGAACTCTGCGGTGGAGAGAGGGCCGAGGACAAGTTTGGTTTGGTTGCCCGATCTAGATGGATCGGGCCGGATAAGGAGGTTGGAACAGAAGTGAGACGCAGCCTTGCACTAGGCGCGTTGGTAGCTCTTCTGGTAGCCGGGATCGCTCCCAGCGCCACGAATGCTGCCCCGCGTTCGATCTTTGCCCTTGCCGGAGAGGCTCGGGCGCTCGACATCGCTCTGTTCGATCAGGGCGTAACTCTGGGTCTCGCGCTCTCGCGCGGCGACTCGACCCCTTCCGCCAAGGGGATCGCGGCGGGTGCTTGCACCCTCCTCGGCAACACGGCGGACGACACGGCACTTCCGTGTGACGAGGCCAACACCGAGCTCACCGAGCTTGGTGGCGTGCTCGGCGATGACAGCCCCACCTGCACCAGTGTCATCCCGGCGCCTCTGAGCACGCTTGTCTCGCTCGACACCGCTTGTGGTCTTAGCAAGTCGGGTATCACGGCTGACGGCATGCCCTTCACGAACAACAAGGGCACGGTCGCCGAGCTGGCGGTCAAGCTCCCCATCACGACGCTTCTCCCCGTGGGCGACGTCGCTGATGAGACGGTCGACCAGGTCGTAGACACGGTCACCGACACGCTCGCTCCCGTCCTCGACGCACTTCCTCAGGAAGTCGGCAACGCGGTCGAGAACGTCATCAACACGGTTGAGAACGTCTCCGAGACCAAGATCCTCGCGATCGAGCTCGGTACCTCTCAGTCCGACATCGTTCCGGACGGCGACGAGATCACTGTTTCCTCGCTTGCTGCCGGCGCGCGTATCGGCATCCTCGGCATCCCCGGCGTCACCGGTGCCGGCCAGGTCCTGAACGGCACTGCCAACCCGCTCGAGAACGGTCTCATCATCATCGAGGTCGGCGCTGCCCGTGCCTCGGCGACCGTCAACGACGCACTGGGCACCGCGACGTCCACCGCCTCGCCTGCCCTCCTGTCCATCAAGGTCCGCGACATCACGAGCCTCGAGCCCAAGTACGTCGAGGTCGCGATCGCCCCTGGACAGACCGTCACCCTCCTCGCGGGCACCCCGCTCGAGTCGACGATCATCGCTGCCGACTCAAGCACCTCGAACTCTGCTGATGGCGCCACCGCTGCTGCGGACGCCGTGAGCCTGCACCTCCTCAAGGGCGTCAACGGTGGACTGAAGCTCGGCCTCGGCCGTGCAGTCGCCGCTGCCAACGCTGCTCCTCGCGCTGCTGTTGCTCCTCCGGCGCCTGGTGTGAACCCTGTTCCTCCCGCAAAGCGTCCGCCGGTTGCACTGCCGGTGACCGGTGGTACCGACTACACCGGCCTCGCGATCATGCTGGCCCTGGGTTCTGTTGGAGCTTTCGTTCTCCGTCGTCGTTTCTCTGCGAGCAGCAACTAATCGCAGGTTAGTGACGTCAAGTAGTCCAGGTACTCGCAACTAGCTAAACGAAAGTAGAGGGATAGCGACATGAGGCTCCACCGACCGAAGCCACGCACGATCCGCAAGGGTCTAACGAGTCTGGCGATCGTGCTGGCTCTCGGCGGTGTGAGCCTCGTGTCCTACCCCTTCGCAACAGACCTCTGGGCCGGAAGGATCCAGAGGGGCCTCGTCACCGACCTCGCCGACATCTCGGCGGCCAATTACCGCCTCGGGAACATCCAGGTCGGCGACCCGCTAACCCGGCTAGAGCTCCCCTCGATAGACGTCGACGTGATCGTCGTCGAGGGAACAACCCCGGCGGCGCTCGCCGCAGGTGCCGGGCACTACCCCGAAACCCCTCTGCCCGGTGAAAAGGGCAACGTGGCGATAGCCGGCCACCGCACCACCTACGGCAAACCCTTCAATCGGATGGACGAGCTCGGCGAGGGGGACCTGGCCATCATGACCACCCCTCTCGGCCGATACACATATGAGATCATCGGCCGCCCCGGCGTTGTGGACCCATACGACTGGTCGGTCGTAGACAACTACCCCAGAGATGGGGAGCGCTACCTAACCCTTACGTCTTGCCACCCCGAAGGCAGTGCCCAGTACCGCATCGTGGTGCATGCCAAACTGATCAAATCGACAACTGGCCGCATCACGGCCGAGGGGAGCTAAAGCGACCATGAAGCGTTTCGCGGCACTTCTTGCCCTTGCCCTAGCTGCTACCGGAGTCTTCGCGGGCCCCGCACATGCTTCGGGGATCACCGTAGACATGCTCTCTCCAGGCAACGGCGCGGTCGCACGAGGCAGCATCTCGGTCAAAGGCTACGCAGAGTCCGCCGATGGCATCGAGGCGATGTCGCTGACGGTCGCCGGTGTAGGGGTCGGCAGCATGTCCCCCTCGGGCAACAAGGCCGAGCTGAGCTACGTGTGGAACACCGTCAACGCCCCTCAGACCTACAGTCCCATCGCCAACGGCGACTACTACGCCAGCATCACGGCGACCTCCAAGACGGGCGAATCGGCCGTGGCCGAGACCACGATCCTGGTCGACAACGCACCCTCGATCCCCAAGGGCATCTCCGCCAACGGCAACGACGGCTCCGTGCAGGTCAGCTGGGCCGCCAACCCCGAGCCCGACATCTCGGGCTACAAGCTCGAGCGCAGCTCCGGCGGCAGCTGGACCTCGGTCGCAACAGTCGGCGGCACCTCCTACACAGACAACGTGGGCTCCGGTAGCTACACCTACCGAGTGACCGCGATCCGGCCCAGCCCCGTGTCCGGCTCACGCTCGTCGATCCCCTCTTCGGGGGCCTCGGCGACCGTGTCTAGCGCTAGTAGTTCCAGCGGCGACACCGGCTCGACCGGCAGCGACCCCGGCACCGGCGGCGGCTCATCCGGCACCGGCGCACCGAACCTCCCCGGCGGGGTCTCGAACGTCGGCGACCTCGGTGGCCGCAACGGCGCTCTCAATGCGTCCAACCCGGACCGCATCGGTGGCAAGGGGCTACCGTCCTACGGCCTCTCACTACCGGGCATCAGTGGCCTCTTCGGGATCCCGCAGCTCCCGGTCGCCGACACGCTCGAGTGGGGCGAGTACGACGACACGCTCCCCTACGACCTCCCGAACTCGACCCAGGTCTACAACGAGACGCTCATCAACGGCGTCGCCGCCCGGGCACCCGACCGCATCATCCCGCCGGACGGCCTCCGTTGGGTCGCCGCCGGTCTGCTGCTGCTCGTGGGTGCCTCCATGCTTCGCTTCGGCGCCGTCCGCCTCGGCGGAGAGCCCGCTCCGATGACGATCTCGGCGCTGCCCCCTCGTTCTGTCACGGCCCCGGTCATCCCGCTCCGTCCCTCGGCCCCTCGACTCGTCGAGACCGAAGGCGATCGGGGCGAGACCACCGAGCCGGAAGAAAACCCTGTGCTCACCTATCTGCGAGCCCGCTGGTAACCATTCCTACAACTGCTGACTGAGCGAAAAGCGCGCTGTAGCCGCGCTTTTCGCTCACTCGAGGCTCTCGACGCCCGTAGGCTTGGGTGATGCCGACCATCACTCAGCTCCGGGACGTCCAGCAGCTATCCGAGCTCAGCAAGCTGCTCGATCGCGTCTGGACCGATAGCCGAGGTGTGATGGTTCAAACGGCGCTACTACGGGCCTTCGAGCATGCCGGCGGCTACGTGGCCGGCGCTTACGACGGGGGCAGGTTGGTGGGTGGCTCCGTCGGCTTCCTCGGGCGCGACCATGAAAAGACATACCTCCACTCCCATGTAACCGCG
>JBKJYP010000207.1:0-14656 GCA_046715695.1 Actinomycetota bacterium
GATCTGATCTCGGCGAGCCTGGCGAGACTCGCTGCGGCGAGCGCCACACCGGCGGCGATCAGTATGTGGAGTCCGTCGAGGGCCGTCAGAGGATCGGAACCGGGTATCGCCCGAGCGCCCGTTGCGAGAACCGCGTGCACACCCCACGGGTACGCGTTGCGCGCGTAAGGATCGGGGGCTGGACCGATCGGAACGGGCTCGCCGGCGAGGAGCTGCTCGGTCCAGCCGAGGTGCCACGGAGGGTCTCCCGTTCTCGCCCCGGGACCTCCGAGCAGAATCGGTGACACGAAGATGGCGAACACGGCGATGCCAACGAGGAGCGCGCCCGAGCTCGGTTTCAGGGACCCCACCTCGATCCGGTTCCGTCTCGTCCATCGCGCGACGAGAAGGGCGATCAGCACGACGGGCACCGGCCAACTGGAACCGAAGATCGCACCGCCGGACATGATGTGTAAGACCATCAGCGCGACCGAGAGGCCGACCGACCCCGCGATGGCCCCGAGGGCTCGCTCGGGACCACCCAGGTTTAGACGCAAGCGATCCACGACGAGATCACAGAAGGCAAGGCCGGCGATGAACACGACTGCTGCTGTTGCTAGGACGCGGAGGAACTCGACCGGGCTCACTCCACTTTGGAGATGCTAACGATGACGTCGCCGGCGCCGGCCGTATCCCCGACCGCCACTGCGATCTCGTCGACGACCCCGTCGAAGGGGGCCGCGACCGTGGTCTCCATCTTCATCGCCTCGAGGACGGCTACTCCATCACCGGAGGAAACCTTGTCACCGACCTCGACGAGGACCTTGAGGATCGTCCCCTGCATCGGTGCGACGAGCCTGCCGTCGGAGGTGGCGCCGGTCCCGTGAACGGCGGCCGGCGCCGACGCTGCCATCGAGGGAGACCACAAGCGAACCGGGCGACCGTGGACCAGGAGCCAGTCACCCGAAGTCCCTTCAGCGGGTGCGAGGCTATCGAGCGCATCTCCATCTTCGACCGTACGCGTCGTATGGGTGCCTGCGATGAACTCGTCTGTCGACAAGAGAACCTTGTGGGCCGCGATCGTCGTCGTTATCCCCTCGATCACGTAATCGTCCAGGGCGCGCAGCATCCGGCGGCGGGCCGACTCTCGGTCCGACGCATGGACCACGAGCTTGGCGACCAACGAGTCGTATGCGTCGGGAACGACATCGCCTGCCCCGTACCCGGAGTCGACGCGCACGCCCGGGCCGGCAGGCTCGTCGTAGGCCATGATCCGTCCGGGGGCAGGGATGAAGCCCCGTCCCGGATCCTCGGCGTTGATGCGACACTCGATCGAATGGCCCGTGCTGTGGATCGCATCCTGGGTGAGTCCGATGTCCTCACCGGCGGCGACCTTCAGCTGCAGAGCCACGAGGTCGAGACCGGTGACCTCCTCCGTGACCGTGTGCTCGACCTGGAGGCGCGCGTTGACCTCGAGGAAATAGAAGTTGCCATCCTCGAACAGCATCTCCACCGTCCCCGCGTTCACGTAGCCGCAGCTCGCAGCGAGCGAAGCTGCGGATCGTCCCATCTCCTCGATGGTCTCCTTGGGAAGACCCGGCGGCGTCTCCTCGACGAGCTTCTGATGCCGGCGTTGTAGCGAGCAATCCCTCACCCCGAGCCAAAGCGCATGGCCGGGGGCCGGAGCAAGGATCTGGACCTCGAGGTGCTTCGGTGCGGTTAGGTACTTCTCGGCGAACACCTCGGAGGAGCCGAAGTAGGCCTCCGCTTCGCGGCGGGCCGCCTCCAACGCATCGGCGACCTCATCGGCGGAGTGCGCCACCTTGAGCCCCCGTCCCCCACCTCCGCCGGAAGCTTTGATCGCGATCGGATAACCGTGCTCCTGGGTGAACGCAAGGAGCACGTTCGGGTCTTCTATGGGATCGAGCAGGCCGGGAACCACCGGGACCCCCGCCGCTGTCGCGCTCCGTCTGGCGGAGATCTTGTCGCCGACGGCCCGCATCGCTGCGGGCGGGGGGCCGATCCAAACCAGGCCGGCAAGGCCCACGGCCTCGGCGAAGTCCGCATCCTCTGCGAGGAAGCCATAACCGGGGTGGATCGCCTCAGCTCCGGCGGATGCCGCGGCCTCGATGATGGCGTGGGCATTCAGGTACGTGTCGCTCGGCACCACGCCGGGAAGATGCACACCCTCATCTGCTTGTGCGACATGTCTTGCTGCGGTGTCGGCGTCGGAGAAGACGGCAACCGTGGCGACACCGAGCTCACGACAGCTACGCGCTATGCGGACGGCGATCTCGCCCCGGTTCGCTATGAGGATCTTGGCGAACATCAGCGAGGCCCCGCCTTCAAGAGCTTGGAAGGCAGTTCACCCTCGATGCAACCCTGGGCCACCTCGGCGGCTTTGAGCAGCGCGCTGAGGTCGATGCCGGTCGATATGTCCATGTCGTCGAGCATGTGCACCAGATACTCGGTGACGATGTTCCCCGTCGCTCCGGTCGCGAAGGGAGAACCGCCCATCCCTCCTATCGAAGCATCGAAGTAGTCGATGCCGAGATCGAGAGCGGTCACGACGTTCGCCAGGCCCGTGCCACGTGTGTCATGGAAGTGCATGTTTATCCGTAGCTCCGGAAGGCCCTCACGGACGGCGAGTACGACATCTCTGACCCGACGTGGGGTGGCCATCCCGGTCGTATCCCCATAGGAGATGGCGTTGATACCGGTCTCGACGATCCGGCGAGAGACGTCGGCCACGCTCTCCGGCGGGACATCTCGCTCGTAAGGGTCGCCGAACGCCGTCGACACCGTTGCTTCGACCGGGATATCGGCAGCACGGGCGGCTTGAGCGACCGCCGATACATCGGCCATCGACTCATCGACGGTCTTGCCGACGTTCCTCTTGTTGTATCCGTCGCTGGCGGCCGTGAACACCTGCAAACCATGCAGGCCCGCATCGATCGCCATCTGGGCTCCCTTCAGGTTCGGGACGAGCGCCGAGTAGAAGACACCGGGGACCTTCTCGGCCCGTGCCCAGACCTCCGCGGAGTCCGCCATCTGGGGCACCACCTTGGGGGAGACGAACGAAACTGCTTCGATGAAGCGGAGCCCGGAATGGGAGAGCGCGTCCAGGAGCTCGACCTTCTTGTCGGTAGGAACCGGCTTGCGCTCGCTCTGGATCCCATCGCGGGGCCCAACCTCGCGGACGACCACCTGCGAGGGCATCAACGGTTCTTCCATCGAGGCCGGCGTTTGTCGTTGAACGCAGCGATGCCCTCAGCCCTGTCCTCGCTCGCGATCACTTCCGCCCATCCAGCGTGCTCGATCTCGATGCCATCCTCGATCGGCACGCCGAGGGCGGCGTCGATCGACCTCTTAGCCGCACGAAGCGCAACGGGTGACGATCCACACAGCTCTTTCGCAAGGCCGAATGCGGCTTCGTCCAGATGCTCCCGGGGGACGACCCGAACGAACAACCCATGCTCGAGCCCCTCTTCGGTGCCCATGCGCCGGCCGGTGAAGATCATCTCCTTCGATCGGGCGATCCCGAATCTGCGCGTCAGAAGTTGCGTCCCTCCGCCGGCGGGCAAAAGCCCGACGCTTGCTTCGGGCAAACCAACCTCGGTACCGGTGGCCCCGAGGATCAGATCGCAGCTCAGGGCGAGCTCGAATCCGCCTCCCAACGTGAAGCCGAACACGCTCGCGATGACCGGCTGGGGCACGGCACGGAGGGCTGCGAACATGCCTCGCATCGTCTTGCGGTTGGCGTGGAAGTCGTCGAGCGAGAAATCAGCTCTCTCCTTGAGATCGGCGCCCACACAGAAAGCCTTCTCTCCCTCCGCTCGGAGGATAACTATCCAGCTCTCGTCGTCCTGTGCAACCGCGTCAAAGGCTTGGGTCATCTCGGCAGCCATAGCTCCGGAGATCGCATTGAGCGCCTGGGGTCGCGTCAGTGAGATAACGGTGACATGGTCGCGACTCTCCACATCGACGAGCCGATCGCCAGCCATCAGACGGGGGGGACTCCGTGACGACGCTCGGAGAACGTTCGGTCTTTGTCCTTGGCTCGGGCTATCCGAAGGATGAGCTCATCACGGAGATCATCCGGCTGGATCACCGCATCGACCACGTTCTCGGATGCAAGGTGGACGATGTCGATGTCCTCCTCGAACTCGGCGCGGCGTTCGGCGACATACGCGGCACGCTCGGTCTCATCCTCGATCGCCTGGATCTTGTTGAAGAACACCGCATTCACCGCCGGATCTGGGCCCATCACGGCGATGCGGGCTGTCGGGAGAGCGATGGTCGCATCGGGTTCGAAACCCGGCCCGGCCATCGCATAGAGCCCTGCTCCGTACGCCTTGCGGACGACGACGCAGAACTTAGGCACCGTCGCCTCGGAGACGGCGGTGATCATCTTGGCGCCGTGCCGGATGATCCCCTGGCGCTCGACCGCCGTCCCGATCATGAAGCCGGGGACATCGGAGAGGAATACAAGGGGGATGTTGAATGCGTCGCACAGCCAGATGAACCGAGCGGCTTTGTCGGCCGAGTCGACGAACAACACGCCGCCCTTCTGGGCGGGCTGATTGGCGACGATGCCGACAACCTGTCCGGCCATGCGACCGAGCCCGGTGATGAGCTCACGTGCGAAGTCGGACTTGATCTCGAAGAACGAATCTTCGTCGACCAGGCCGGCGATGAATGGATACATGTCGAAGCTCTGGCTCTCGTCGTCGGGAACCATCTCGGCGAGTGAACCGCGGAAGGCGGGGGGCCGCGCCTCGGTGATCGCCGGAGTGGTGCGGTAGCTCTGCGGGAAGTACGTGAGGTAGCCGCGCGCTGCTTCGATCGCAGCTTTGTCATCGGCGACGATCATGTCTCCGCAGCCGGAGACCTCGCAGTGCATGCGCGCTCCACCCATCTCCTCGAGGGTGACCTTCTCGCCGATCACCTCTTCTGCCATGCGCGGGGAGCCGAGGTACATGGACGCATTGCCCTCGACCATGAACACGACATCGCAGAACGCCGGGATGTACGCGCCGCCCGCCGCCGACGGCCCGAAGAGGCAACAGACTTGAGGAACGCGGCCCGAAGCTTGGACCTGGTTGTAGAAGATCTTGCCTGCGCCTCGGCGGCCGGGGAACAGCTCGACCTGATCCGTGATGCGAGCACCGGCCGAGTCCACCAGATACACGATCGGGTGCTCATGCTTGCGGGCCAGCTCGATGATCCGGATGATCTTCTCGACCGTCCGGGCGCCCCACGAACCCGCCTTGATCGTGGGGTCGTTGGCCATGATCGCCACCGGCCGCCCGTTGATCTCTCCGATCCCGGTGACGACACCGTCGGCGGGGAGGTCGCCCTGGAGCGCGTTGACCAACAGACCGTTCTCGACGAAGCCGTCGGCCGAATCGAGGAGGAGAGCCAAGCGATCCCGTACGAAGAGCTTGCCCTGTTGGGCCAGCTTCTCGTGATACTTGGGAGCCCCACCCTCTTTGACCCGGGCGGAGGCGTTCCTGACGATGTCGGAATGAGCGGCCGGCTCGGCGGGCGCTCCGGATGGTGCGGTCGGCTCGGTCACGCAGGGCATCCTACGGAAAGGCCGAAATCTCCGGGCATGAAAGAAGTGAGGCGGTTCATCGTGATCCTGGCGGCTTTGGCCGTGATGGCTCCCCTGTCCGTCCAGGCGGCCCCTCCGAAGTGGGCGCATCTCGGCGAAGACCCTGCAGGAGACGGGACCCCGACCCTAGACCTGACGTACCTCGATGTCGTGAAACGGGGCAATGCCCTCGAGATCCGCTTCGGGATGAGCGAACTACTGCCGGTCATCGGCTCGTTCCCTCCTGAGCTCCCCGGGATCGAGTGGATCTTCGAATCGGCCGGGAAGGTCTACGTGGCCGAGGCCGTCCCCGGCAACCCCCAGAGATTCTTCCTGTTCGAGTACGACGGGACGACGTTCCACCAGTCCCCAACCACCCCGAGCGGGGAGTTCCTGTGGGACCAGGGCTACATCCACATGACGATCCCTTTGAAGGCGATCGGTGCCAAGAGGGGGACGGTCATCTCGGGAAGTGAGGCGTTAGGTGGCACGGACGTCGATGCGCACGTCCACCTGCCGGGCGGAGGTACGCAGTACCCCGACCAGATGCAAACAACGCGCTCCTACACGATCCCCTAACCCACGCTGTTCTTCGGAGTTATCCCGGGAGCAGGCGTTCGACCTCACCCGCCACCACGTCGATCGAGCCTGAATCTGTCACCAGTTTGAGGGTGCCGTCGTCCCCCAACGCGGTCGCCTCTCCTTGCACCGATGCACCATTCGCCAATCGGATCCGAACGAATCGGCCGAGGACCGAGGAGCGCCTTCTTGCTTCGTCCATGATGGCCGCGCCACCAGCAAGGGCTTGCTCGATCTCATAGAGCACCGAGACGAGCAACTCGGTGCGGGTGGGAACAAGATCTCCTGAGATGCGATCGATCTCGTCTCGGATGGAGGTGGCTCGATCGGCGATCTCCTCCGGAACCTCTCCGGCCCAGTCGTGGTTGACCCCGATGCCAGCGACCGCGGCGATCTTGTGCTGACCGGTTATGGCTTCCACCAGGATGCCCGCGACCTTCCTGGCACTGAGCTCGACATCATTGGGCCATTTCAGGGTCGCCTCGAGACCGGTGACATCCTCGATGCCGCGTGCAAGGCCTACACCGAGAGCAGAGGTCAGCAATCCCGGGACCTCGACCTCGTGCCTGAGAACGATCGAGAAGAGTAGGCCCGAGCCGGGCCGCGACAGCCAGGAGCGTCCCCATCGCCCGCGGCCCGCGCTCTGGTGGTCGGCAACGACCATCGCCCCGCCGGGAGCTCCTTCACGAGCCCAGTCGAGGGCCCTGGCGTTCGTTGAGTCGATGGCATCGTAGAACTCGAGCGGCCGGCCAAGCCGTCCCCTCAGAGCTACTTCGATCTCGTCTTGCCCCAAATCGGCAGTCACTCCGCCCATAGGATACGAACCCATGCTGAAAAAAGTTTTGGTCGCCAACCGGGGCGAGATCGCCGTGCGGGTGATGCGCGGGTGCAAAGATCTCGATGTCGCAACGGTGGCCGTCTATTCGGACATCGACGCCGGCGCCGTACACGTCGAGTCAGCCGGTGAGGCCTACAACATCGGGCCCGGGCCCGCGGCCCAGTCCTACCTGAACATCCCCAAGCTGATCGAGGTCGCGAAACGCTCAGGGGCCGATTCGGTCCATCCCGGGTACGGCTTCCTCGCCGAGAACGCCGACTTCGCACGCGCTGTCACCGAAGCCGGCCTCATCTGGATCGGCCCCTCTGCCGATGTCATCGATTCGATGGGAGACAAGACCGCCGCCCGGCGGGCCGCCACCGAGGCTGGTGTCGCCACGGTGCCCGGCACGCCCGACCCGGTGACCGAAGCGGCTGAGGTCAAGGCGTTCGGTTCGACCCATGGCTTCCCGATCGCCATCAAGGCGGCGGCGGGTGGAGGTGGCAAAGGTTTCCGTGTGGTTGCCGACGAGTCCGCGATCGAGGATGCGCTCTCGGGTGCGGCACGCGAAGCCCAGGCGTACTTCTCGTCCCCGGACGTATACCTCGAGCGCTATCTGGAGAGGCCGCGTCACATCGAGATCCAGGTCCTCGGCGATGCATCGGGGGCAGTGCTCTCGTTCCCCGAGCGAGATTGCTCACTGCAACGCCGTCACCAGAAGCTGATCGAGGAATCGCCCTCTCCGGTCCTCGATCCCACCGTTCGGGAAGCGATCATGGATGCCGCTACCAAGGTCAGCAAGCAGGTTGGATACCGCAACGCCGGCACGTGCGAGTTCTTGCTCGACGCCGACGGCAAGACGTTCTACTTCCTCGAGATGAACACGCGCCTACAGGTCGAGCATCCCGTCACCGAGCTCGTTACCGGTCTCGATCTCGTGATCGCCCAGCTCTTGGTTGCGGCCGGTGAGCCTCTCTCCTTCACCCAGGACGACATCGAGCTCAAAGCCGCCGCGATCGAATGCCGGATAAATGCCGAGAACCCTGCGAAGAAGTTCATGCCTGCACCCGGTGATCTGAGTGACTACCGAGAACCCCAGGGTCCCGGCGTACGGGTCGATTCGGGAGTGAGGGCCGGCGCGTCGATCCCTCAGACCTACGACCCGCTCGTGTCGAAGATCATCACCTACGGGGCATCCCGCGACGAAGCTCGGCGCCGGATGCTGCGTGCTCTCGATGAGTACGTGATCGAGGGGATCAAGACCACGATCCCATTCCACAAGCTGATGCTCGCTGATGAACGATTCATCTCCGGCGAGTACCACACCGGCACCGTCGAGAAGGAGATGGATCTGTCTGTACTCGCGGAGGAGCCGATGCGCAAGCCCAAGCCGGGTGAGGCAGCCGTCGCACAACGCTCGTTCGATCTAGAGGTTGACGGGAAGCGCTTCGCCGTGCGGGTGAGAGAGCACCTCACTGAAACCATCCGGCCACACAAGCCCGCCGCACCCGAGCTCGGCGCGACCGGTAAGGGTGGCTCCGAGATGGTCACTGCCCCCATGCAGGGAACGATCGTGAAGGTACTGGTCGAGAAGGGTCAGGCCGTCAAAGCAGGAGACATCATCTGCGTCCTGGAAGCTATGAAGATGGAGAACTCGATCCTCGCCAACCATGAAGGAACGGTCGAAGAGCTGAGCGTGAGCGCAGGGCAATCGGTGGAGACCGGCACCACCCTGGCGGTGATCCGCTAGACACCTAATCATCCTGAGTGAGCGATAAACGCGCTCCAGCCGCGCTTTTCGCTCACTCGAGGGGGCTCTAGATCCCGGTCAGCTTTATCCCCGCTCGGTCGGTGTCGTGGCGGTGATTGATACCGATCAATAGAGCCGTGATCGGCTCGATGATGCGGGCGTTCTCGAGTGGCCCCGCATCTATGTAACGGAGATCTGGGATCGCCTCCACGAGTTCCTTGACGACCTCCTTGCCCGACTTAGAGCCGCAGACCAACACATCCCCGTCGAAGACGTAGTCGATGTCGTTGAGAGCGATAGCAGCGAGCGAATGGAATGCTGCGCACACCTTGGTCCCCTTGGGCAAGAACGAGAGGGCGTGCTGCGCGGCGGAGCCTTCCCACACACCCAAGGTGTGCGTCGCCCGGCCCCCGACCGACGCTGCGACCGGCACCGTGCCGTCGATCACGATCGCATCGGGCCGGAGATGCCCGGCGATGGACTTATAGATCATGGCTTGACCCGAGAACGGGACGGTGACCATCACTACATCGGCCATCCCTGCCGCTTCCTCGTTCACCGCGCCACAGACGTTGGCGTCGTGGACGACGGAGCGCAAGCGATCAGCAGCCTGCTTGGCTCGATCCTCGTCCCGAGAACCGATCACGATCCTGTAGCCGGCCTTAGCCCAGCGCACAGCCAGCCCGAAGCCTTCGTCGCCCGTTCCCCCGATGACCGTGATCGGACCCATGCTCACAGCGAGGCCGCCGGTTCGTACTCGCCGAAGCGTCCGCGCAACACATCGGATACCTCGCCGAGGGTCGCGTAGGCCGCGAGCGCGTCGCGCATCGGATAGAGGACGTTGTCGGTGCCGAGAGCGGCCTCGTCCAGGCCCTTCAATGCGGCATCGACCGCACCCTGGTCCCGCTCATCGCGCAGCTTCTTCAACCTGTCGACCTGGCGCTTCTCCAACTCAGGATCGAGCTTATAGACCTCGATCGGGTCCTCCTCCGCCGCCACGAACTTGTTCATCCCGACCACCGGTCGTTCGCCCGACTCGATGGCTTGAGCGATCCGGTAGGCGGATTCTTCTATCTCGCCTTTCATCCAACCGGTCTCTATCGCCTCGACGGCTCCTCCCATGGAATCGATCCGCTTGATGTAGTCGATCGCCTTCGATTCGATCTCGTCGGTAAGTGCTTCTACGAAGTACGACCCACCCATGGGATCTGCGGTGTCGGCGACGCCAGACTCGAAACCCAGGATCTGCTGGGTCCTCAGTGCGATCGTGGCGGCCTTCTGTGTTGGGAGCGAAAGAGCCTCGTCATAGCCGTTCGTGTGCAAGGACTGGGTACCGCCCATCACGGCGGCCAGGGCTTCGAGCGCGGTGCGAACGATGTTGTTCTCGGGCTGCTGCGCGGTGAGGGTGGCTCCTCCGGTCTGCGTGTGGAAGCGCAACATCAGTGACTTGGGGTCCTTCGCATCGAAACGCTCCTTCATCACGGTTGCCCAGAGCCGCCGAGCCGCACGGAACTTGGCCACCTCTTCGAAGAAGTTCATATGGCAGGCGAAGAAGAACGAGAGCCGGGGAGCGAAATCGTCGATGTCCAGACCGGCCGCGATCGCTGCCTCGACGTATGCGATGCCGTCGGCGATCGTGAAGGCAACCTCCTGGGCCGCCGTCGATCCGGCTTCGCGCATGTGATAGCCCGAGATCGAGATCGTGTTCCAACGCGGGAGCCTGTCGCCGCAGTAGGCGAACAGGTCGGTGATTATGCGCATCGACGGCTTTGGTGGATAGATGTAGGTCCCCCTGGCCGTGTATTCCTTGAGGATGTCGTTCTGTGTCGTGCCGGAGACCTTCGCCGCGGGAACACCTTGCTTCTCCGCCACGAGCTCGTACAACAGGAGAAGGATCGATGCGGTCGCGTTGATCGTCATCGACGTGGAGACCTCGCCCAGCGGGATCTGATCGAAGAGCAGCTCCATGTCGGCTAGCGAGTCGATCGCCACCCCAACCCGCCCGACCTCGGCTGAGGCCTTCGGGTGGTCGGAGTCGTAGCCCATCTGGGTGGGGAGATCGAACGCCACCGACAGGCCCGTCTGGCCGGCCTCGAGCAGGTAGCGGAACCGCTTGTTCGTCTCTTCGGCGGAGCCGAAACCGGCGTACTGGCGCATAGTCCAGAGTCGCTCCCGGTACATCCCCGCATAGACACCCCGGGTGAAGGGGAACTCGCCCGGAGGAGGCCGCCCGTAAAAAGGCTGTATCTCGATGCCGGAATCGGTCTCGCGTTTCTGGCTCACAGGCGCATGCTAGTCGTCCATGCCAGTACGGATCGTCTGGACGATCCGTCAGAAGGAGAAGGGACCATCGACCACCGCTCGTCCCGGACCTTCGCTCCCAAGCCAGACGGATAGGATGCCGCCGCGAATATGGCGACTGTCGAGGACGTCTACAAGAAGCACCACCCGAAGTCGTTCTCTCCCGAGAGACGACCCTCCTCATTCGAGGTCTGGTCGTGGTTCTTCATGCGGATCTCCGGGATCGTCCTCCTCTTCCTGGTCTTGATCCATCTCTACGTGATGCACATCATCGATGCCGGCGTGGAGAGGGTGGACTACGCCTTCGTCTCCGCGCGCTGGCAGAACGTGGGTTGGAAGACCTTCGACTGGGCGATGCTGTTCCTGTCGCTGCTCCACGGCATCAACGGATTGCGGATCATCATCGACGACTACGTGAAGCGCCCGGGAGTCAGGACCACCGTCAAGGCCACGCTATACACGGCCGGTCTCATCCTGATGATCATGGGCACAGCGGTGATCGTGACCTTCGACGGGACCGCCGCCTGATGGCCCGGTACCACGAGTACGACGCGGTCATAGTCGGTGCGGGGGGGGCAGGCCTCCGCGCTGCCCTCGAAGCCGGCAAGCGATGCAAGACGGCCGTCGTCTCGAAGCTCTACCCCACTCGCTCTCACACCGGCGCCGCTCAAGGCGGCATGTGCGCGGCCCTCGCGAACGTCGAGGAGGACTCCTGGGAGTGGCACGCGTTCGACACCGTCAAAGGTGGAGACTTCCTCGCCGATCAGGACGCCGTCGACATCATGTGCCGGGAGGCCGTCGATTCGGTCCTCGAGCTCGAGAAGATGGGGCTTCCCTTCAACCGCACCCCCGAGGGCAAGATCGACCAGCGGCGCTTCGGGGGCCACACCAAGAACCACGGCGAGGCGCCGGTGAAGAGGGCTTGCTATGCAGCCGACCGTACCGGTCACATGATCCTTCAGACCCTGTTCCAGCAGTGCACCAAGGAGGGTGTCGAGTTCTTCAACGAGTTCTTCGTGCTCGACCTGCTCATGGTCGATGGAGCTTGCGCAGGGATCGTTGCATATGAGATCGCCACCGGTGAGCTCCACGTGTTCCATGCCAAGTCGGTCCTGTTCGCGACCGGTGGTTACGGGAAGATGTTCAAGATCACATCGAATGCGCACACGCTGACCGGTGACGGTCCGGGTGTCGTCTACCGCAAGGGTCTCCCTCTCGAGGACATGGAGTTCTTCCAGTTCCACCCGACGGGGCTCTACGGTCTCGGCATCCTCCTGTCGGAGGCGGCGCGCGGTGAAGGTGGGATCCTGCGGAACGGTGACGGCGAGCGCTTCATGGAACGTTACGCGCCGACGATCAAGGACCTCGCGCCGAGAGACATGGTTTCACGAGCCATCTTCTTCGAGTTGAAGGAAGGCCGGGGGGCCGGTCCCAAGAAGGACTACGTCCACCTCGACCTCACCGGACTCGATCCGCATGTGGTCGAGACGAAGCTCCCCGACATCACCGAATTCGCCCGCACCTACCTGAACGTCGAGCCGCTGCGAGAGGGTGTACCCATCGTTCCCACCGCGCACTACGCGATGGGAGGCATCCCGACCAACGTGATGGCAGAGGTCCAGGCCAACAACCGAGGCGACTCTGTCCCCGGCTTCTATTCGGCAGGCGAGTGTGCGTGCGTCTCGGTCCACGGCGCCAATCGACTCGGCACTAACTCGCTGCTGGACATCGTTGTATTCGGCCGCCGTGGAGGACTGGCGATGGCCGACTACGCGAACGCCAACAAGCACATCCCGATCGCCGACGACGTGCACAAGCCGACCGAGGAATGGCTTCAGTCGTTGATGGACAACCAGGGCGCCGAGTCGAGCGCCGATATCCGCTCGACCCTGCAGGAAGAGATGATGGACAAGGCTTCGGTTTCACGCAGCGAAAGGTCGCTCAGCGCCGCCCTCAACATGATCGACACCCTGAGGGACCGCTACTCACAATCGCGGGTGCGGGACCGATCGAAGATCTTCAACACCGAGATCATCGAGCACGTCGAGCTCGGGTTCCTCCTCGATATGGCCGAGGCGCTGGTGGTCTCCGCCCGGGCGCGGACCGAGAGCCGGGGCGGCCACTACCGCGAGGACCACACGATGCGTGAGGACGAGCACTGGCTCAAGCACACTTTCATCAGTCGCACTCAGGATGGACAGACCCGGCTCGCCTACAAGGATGTGACGATGGGTCGCTACGTACCGGTCGAGAGGAAGTACTGATGCCAGACCAGGAGTTCACCGGAGGTCACGAGGGCTCGGCCACCACACCGACCCACGAGGCGCAGCGTCGGGGCTCGCTCGACGTGAAGCTGCGGATCCTCCGCTTCGATCCCGAGAAGGACGCCGAGCCGCACTTCGAGGACTACACCGTTCAGGCGGACCCGATGGACCGCCTGCTGGATTGTCTCCACGAGGTCAAGTGGTTCCACGATTCGTCCCTATCGCTAAGACGCTCGTGTGCCCACGGGATCTGCGGGTCCGATGCCATGGTGATCAACGGCAAGAACGCGCTCGCATGCAAGGTCCTCGTCAAGGACCTGAAACAACCCATCACGGTCGAGCCGATCAGGGGCTTACCGCTGGTGCGCGACCTCGTCGTCGACATGGAGCCGTTCTTCGCCGGCGTCCGCGCGGTCAAGCCCTGGCTCATCACCGATGACCACGAGAAAGAACCGGCACGCGAGCGTATCCAAAGCGCTCAGCAGCGTGAGCGCTTCGACGACACGACGAAATGCATCCTCTGTGCCGCGTGCACGACCTCGTGTCCCATCTTCTGGTCGGATGAGGAGTACGTGGGCCCCGCGGCGATCGTGCAGGCCCATCGTTTCATCTTCGACTCCCGAGACACCGGGGCCCGGGAGCGACTCGAGATCCTGTCTCGCAAGGACGGAGCCTTCAAATGCCGAACGGCTTTCAACTGCACCGACGCCTGCCCCCGAGGGATACACGTGACCAAGGCCATCCAAGAGGTCAAGCGGGCAGTGCTCTTCGAATCCTTCTAGCCCCCCCTCGCCCTGCTGAGTGAGGGATCTCCGTTGCATACACGCGCTTATTACGCGCTCACCAACTAGAGTCGGGAGTGCCGATGAAAGCACTCCGGAACGCCGCGCTCATCGTCATCGTGCTGGTCATCGCCTACACGGCCTGGCTCGGCTTCAAGGTCTGGTCCCAGTCACACGACGACGAGCTGCACTCAGCTGATGCGATCGTGGTGCTGGGTGCCGCTCAATATGACGGAAAGCCCTCGCCGATCCTCAAAGCGCGGCTCGATCACGCGGCCTACCTCTACGAGGAGGGGTTCGCAGAGCTCGTGATCGTCACCGGAGGCAAGCAGATCGGCGATCGGTTCACCGAATCCGAGACGGGACGCATGTACCTGGAGGACAAGGACATCCCGAGCGAGCACATCCTCGAGGAAGACAAGGGGCTCACGACGCTCGACAGCCTCCGGCGCGTCGCCGACGTCTACGAGGAAGAGGGGTTCGAAGCACTCCTTCTCGTCTCGGATCCTCTCCATTCGGAGCGGATCAAACGCATGGCGCACGATCTAGGCCTGACGGGATACACGAGCCCGGCGAGCTACGTCGAGT
>JBKJYP010000208.1:0-4510 GCA_046715695.1 Actinomycetota bacterium
GGCTTGCATGGTCTCGATCAGAGCGGCGACAAGGTCGCTCGGTGGTGTCCCACCCACCGGTAACGCTGCCATTTTGAGGACGCGGGCGGGGAGGGTGAGCACGGGTCTCACGGCCACCCTTAGAGCAGCTCCACCTCTAATGGGTGCACCGTCACGTCGAGACCGAGCTCGGTCGACATGGACTTGAGCTTCTGGGTGACGTCCTCGGGTTCGGGGATCCGCACCTCGAGCATGACGGCATAGACCGGTTCCTCGGAGCCGATCACGCGAGAAGTCAGGTCGGTGATGTTGCATCCGGCCTCCGCGAGGATGTCGGCAACACGGAAGAGGATGCCCGGTTGGTCGGCTCCGTAGACACTCACGATGTGATCCGGTTGGTCGAGCTCGGCGCTGCCTTCGGGGATCGGCCGGGCGGAAACCAACAGCTCGAGGGGATCACAAGCCTCGGACAGAGATCGTTGAACGCGATCGACACCCGTGCCGGACGCGAGCTTGACGATCAACGTCATCGTGAACTGCCCGCGCAGGATGGTCGACGTCACATCTTCGAGGTTGCATCCGAGCTCGTAGAGAGCCTTGCCGACGGTAGCCACGATCCCCGGGCGGTCTCGCCCGATCACCGTCACCGCGACGATCTGATCTTCCGGCACGAGCGGACCCTACCGGGTGATCGCCCTAGGAAGGGCGTCTATCTATAGCCAGGGTTTCGCCAGGGCGAACATCAGGGCAACGGCGAGCCATAGGACTCCGGCCGTCACCGTGGCACTTACTGCGGATCTCGCGAGGCGCAGGACCAGTGATCCCAAGCTCTCCACGGGAGACCGCAGCACGATGCCGATCGGAGCCGGGGCCCACTCGTCTCTTGCTGCGTACCAAGCGAGGAGCTTGCCATCAGGTCCTTTACGAAGGCGGTTACCGCCATATCGATAAACCATCTGCTCGCCCCTCCTGTCTGGTCGTTGAGATAGGAATCGGCAGAACCGGCTTCGGACTAGCTACGCAGTTCAAGCAGGGCGCACCGTGTATCACTAGGGTGCGCCCTTATGGGTGGATTGGTTTCGTATCTCGGGGCGATCCGGCAGGCACTTCGACGCCAAACGCCGCGTCGATGGTCGGTGATCGCCACCTACACGCGGTTGCGCTTGGGTGTCATGTTGCGACGCCGGCAAGCGAACGGGATGAAGGTCCTCGGCATGAGGCTCGTCCTCACCGACGTCCCAGGCTTCACCTTCATGTTCGAGGAGATCTTCCTCCGCGGGGACTACAGGTTCGAGGCTCGCTCGAGCGCGCCCACGATCATCGACGCCGGAGCGAACGTCGGCGCGGCCGTCCTCTACTTCAAGACCCTCTATCCGGAGGCTTCGATCGCGGCCTTCGAGCCCGATCCATCGGTTTTCGAGGCGCTGCGAACGAACGTCGAGGTCAACGGCCTTGCGGGCATCACCTTGCACCAGGCAGCAGTCGGGGGTGAGCCGGGACGGGCCAACCTCGGGGGGGAACGCCGGCATGGGGAGGTCGGAGGTTCGGGTGAGATCGAGGTCGTCCGCCTTTCCGATCACATCGAGGGCCGGGTGGACTTCTTGAAGCTCGACGTCGAGGGGGCCGAGACATCGGTGATCTCTGAGCTCGCCGAGTCCGGGAAGCTCGGGTCTATCGAACAGATGGCGATCGAGTACCACCACCATCTCTCGGACGCCGGCGATTCGCTGTCCGTCATCCTCGGCATGCTCGAGGAGGCGGGGTTCGGATACTCCCTGGCCGCGCGGGCGCCGACATACGCCCACGAGTACCAGGACGTCTTGATCCGTGCCTACTCGCTAGCGCCCTTCGCCGGCGGCAAGGAGCTGCGGGCCGGTGGGACAGAGATCCAGTAGGACGCACTCTGAGCAGAAGGGTCTGCGGGCGATGCAGACCGTGCGGCCGTGCTTGATGAACTGCACGTGGAGCTCGTAACGGACGGCCGGTGGGATCCGGGGGCCGAGCTCCCGATGCACCTTGTCGGCTGAGGCCTTCTCATCGACCCAGCCCAGCCGTCGCACCACCCGGTGGACGTGTGTGTCGACGGGGAAGGCGGCCCGGCCAATGGCGAACGTGAGGACGCAAGCTGCGGTCTTGGGGCCGACACCCGGTAGCGAGGTCAGGTAGTCCTCGACCTCTTGGTCTGTGAGTTCGTGCATCCGGCCCAGGTCGGATTTGCCTTCGCGGTCGATCACCTCGTTGACGATGGCCTTGATCCGCGGCGCCTTCTGCTTGGCCAAGCCTCCGGACTGGATGGCTCTTTCGATCTTCGTCGTCGGTGTTTTCGCAACCTCGGCCCAAGTGGGGAACGCCGACTTGAGGGAACCGAACGCCCGCTCGGTGTTGATGTCGGAAGTGTGTTGGGAGAGGACGGTCGCTATGAGCTCGTCCAGGATCGGGAGAACGGGCTTCTTCTTGAATGGACCTTGCTGCTTGCGCAGACGTTGGTGCACGGCGCTGACGCGTTTCGTTGTCGCAGGCGTCAGCGCGGAACCTTCGCGATCGAAGCGAACTTCGTGTACTGGTTCATGAATGCGAGCCGCACCGTTCCGGTTGGGCCGTTCCGATGTTTGGCCACGATGAGCTCGGCTTCGCCCTTAGCTTCGGAGTCGGGGTTATAGACCTCGTCCCGATAGATGAACATCACAACGTCCGCGTCCTGCTCGATACTGTTAGAAATTACCAGTCCGTTGGACACGAAGTTGTGCGGACCAGGCACTTCTCCATCGAAGACTGCCTCTTCTCCATCCGGCTCGATACTCACCACCCGGTCCCAATAGACATCCGAATGTGCCAAGTCGTTGAGCTCAGAATCCTTCAGCAAATCAGCGTAACTACCAAGGACCTCGCGACTCGGTGGAAAGTTGAAGTGTGAAGTTCCCCCGTATTTCGTGCCTCTCAAGCTCGCCATCTCTCGTTGAGATATTCCCTGATCGGACATCCTGGATTTGACCTTCTGCCAAACCTCCACTGGAATCGAATCCCTAGATACATAGCGTCGTACTTCACTCAGATACTTCTCGATCGCCGTGAGACCGGCGGTCTTCGGACCAAAAGCACCGATATACGTAACGAAGTTTCGCCAAGACTCATTGGAACGGATGTGTAGGTGGTAACCATCGCGATAGCCAGTTTTGTGGACCACGGTGATTCGGGAAATAATCCCGAACCTCAAGAGAAGCTGAGACACATCGTCAGCCAGGCGACGCGAGTTCGTTGCGTAGTAGATGGTTGGTGCTTGACTATGATTGAGCGTGCGAAGGCTGACATGCCCATCCGTCGACCACAGATGCCGGAGGAAGAGGGCGATCTGGTCATTGGACAGGTTGAACACTTCCTTAGGCACGAATTTCTCGTGGGAGCGTTTGTCGTACATACCTAGCTCGTCCATCCATTGGACGATGGGGTTGCGGCGTCCCCGGGCTACTCGATGTGGTGAAGGCATGAAGACCTGCATCGAGCGAGCCTTGGGCTCGTTCTTGCAGAACGCCTTGACGCCGAAATGAGCGGCGGCGTCCATCACTGCCTGCGCGTTCTCGAGGCTCTGGGTCGCGTAACGAGTCACTAGATTACGTAGACAGCTCCCGTCGCCGATCATGTGCGCAAGAAGAATCAATCTTGAGTCAGGCCAACTTGTCGTTACTTGAGGTTTCGGGACCCTCCGCGGCACGGCCAGGCGCTCGCCGATCGGTAGTTGATCGAGGCGTCGCCATCCGTCATAGGTCAAGAAGGGGTGGTTACCACTGGCGCGGATCACACGGCCGGTTTTGGTCGTCAGCTTGTAGACCTTCTTGATGCCACTGCACCAGACGTGGGTCATCGTGCCCGGGACGATCTTCATGTGCTCATCGAGCGTCATGACTGGGATGTTCTGCTCACCTGACAGGAAGAGCTCCATGAAGGTCACTTCTTGACCATTGTCCGCGCGGAGGAGTCGGGTGTCGCCGGTTACGCACCCCGATTCGCGAAGGTCACCGAGGAACGGGCGTTTGTCGGAGCGATACTCAACACCACGGTTCAACTGCGATGCGCAGATCACCGGAACGCGGAGTTCTTTCGCAAGGATCTTCAGGTTCCGCGAGATCTCGGACACCTCTTGTTGACGGTTCTCCGACCTGCGAGGCGACTGCATCAGCTGTAGGTAGTCGATGATCACGAGGCCGAGGCCGTGCTTGGCTTTCAAACGACGGCACTTGGCGCGGATCTCCATGAGCGTGATGTTCGCCGAGTCGTCGATGAAGATCGGTGCCTCAGCCAAGCGACCTACCGCAGCCGAGAGCTTGCCCCAGTCCTGCTCCTGCAACGAACCTCGGCGCATGCGCTGCGAGTCGACGCGAGCGTCGGATGCGAGGAAGCGAGACACGAGCTCTTGGCGCGACATCTCGAGGCTGAATATGACGGCCGGAACATTGGCCTTCGCGGCCGCATGCAACGCGAAGTCGTTGAGAAGTGAGCTGTTGTGCACGCAGATGTCCGAAGCAACGAAATTGTG
>JBKJYP010000209.1:0-3020 GCA_046715695.1 Actinomycetota bacterium
ATATTGGCGCGTTCTGATCAAGTCGGGGTGGGCTAGGGGGCCGCTATGGGCAGGTCGCTCCCTCGCAATCGCGATAGAGATCGAGAAGCAGGGCCGGTGTCGTCGTGTCGGGATCGTTCGTAACCGACTCGTCCCCGAAAAGGTTCGTGAGCTGCCAGCGGTCGGCGAGGAGGTCGTAGTACTCGCGGAACATCGGACGATCTGGCTCTCCTCGCGCGTAGTACTCGGTGTACTGGTAGTCACGGGTCCTGATCGAATACCAGTCCCAGAACCGGTGCACATCACTCCAGAACTCGAGGAGGAGCGCATCACGATCCCATGTCTGCAACAACGAACGACCATCCATCGGTCGCAGAGGATCGATATCGATCCCGGCGGCCTCGAGGACGGTCGGCGCCACATCGATGTTCGCCGATAGCCTGCGATCGATCGCCCCGCCATCGAGGTGATCCGGCCATCTCATCACCAAGGGGATGCGAACCGATGCCGTGTAGGGCAGTCGCTTGTCGATCATCCCGTGATCCCTCCACATGAAGCCGTTGTCGGACATGTAGATGACGAGCGTGTTGGAACCCTCGCTCAATTCTTCGAGGGCCTCTCGGAACCGGTCCACCATGAGGTCTACGGATATCAGTGAGCGCAACTGGCGGGCACGGATAACGCCACCGCGGTGAAGCGGGACCCCCGCGGCCTGTACGAATCCGGGTTTGTCGCTGGTGTCGATCTCGGACTCGGACGGGTTCGGCTCCCACCCGGTCAGTGGTGAATCGACGTACGGCCGGTTCGGCAGAGCCGGTCGGTGAGGGGCGAAGGGCGCGACATACAGGTACCAAGGCTGATCGTCATCGGCTTCGAACTCCTCCAGGAATCGCAGAGCCTCGTCCCGGATGAAAGAGGTGGAGTAGCGGCTGATCGACTCGGTTCGGCCCTCGCTAGCGAATTCGGTACCTCTGTAGCCGCCCTTGCTGAAGATGCTGTAGTGGTCGAAATAGGGAGGTGGCTTCTCCAGCTTCCAGTTATTCAAGAATTTGCCGGAGATGGCCGTGATGTAGCCGTGGTGCTGGAGGTATCGCTGGAGGGTGTCGCGGTGGTCGATATTCCTCGTCTTGAAGTTGTTGCGGACACGGTGGTTATGCGCGTACTGGCCGGTCATGATCGAAGTCCGTGACGGGCAGCACAAAGGTGTCGTCGCATACGCGTCCGTGAACGTGACGCCATCGCCCAGCAGCCATTGATCGGTCCTCGGCATGGCCTGGAAGGTGCCCCGGGCCCTCTGATCATCGGTCACGATGATCAGAACATTGGGTCGCTCGCCCGCTGCCCGCGGCTGTGCCGGGGCCCGGCCCTCGGTGACGACGAGGGTCATCGCACCAAACACCATAGGAAGCAGGAACCAGCGCCGAATCGCCATCGCCCCCGAATCTATCCCCGCCCGGGTCGAGTGAGCGAAAAGCGCGGCCCACCCGCGCTTAACGCTCACTCGGCGAATGGGTGTGGCTTTAGTCTCGTCTCATGGATTTCTCGATCCCGCCCGAGTATGCCGAGCTCCAGCGCAACCTCGTGGACTTCGTCGACCGGGAGCTGAGGCCACTGGAGGAGGAGCATCTCGACCCCGAGGTCGATGACATCCCCGTCGAGCTCCGCGATCGGGTGCGGCGTCGCTCTGCCGAACTCGGCTTCTATGCAGCCGACTTCCCCGAGGATGTCGGGGGGTCCGGACTCCCGCAGCTAGGCATGGTCCTGCTCCGAGAAGCTGCAGCCAAGACCGGATGCCGGCTCGCAGGCTTCACTACGTATGGGCCGGAAGGCCCCACGGGCCTGCTCCTGAATGCCACCGACGAACAGAAGAAGGAATACCTCGTCCCGCTTATCACGGCTGAGAAGTCGATGTGTTTCGCCCTGACGGAGCCCGATGCCGGTTCAGACGCGCAGAACATCCGGACCTCGGCAACCAAGGACGGCAGCGACTGGATCATCAACGGCTCCAAGCACTTCATCACGAACGGGAAGCAGGCGGATTTCGCCCTCGTCTTCGCAGCGAACGACCGGGCGAAGAAAGCGCAGGGAGGGATCACCGCCTTCATCATCGAGAAAGGGGCCCCGGGCTTCTCTATAGGCCGGGGCCAGCGAGGCATGCTCGAGGGCGAAGGCCAATACGAGCTGATCTTCGAGGACTGCCGTGTGTCCGAGGAGCAGATCCTCGGCGGGCCGGGCAACGTCGGGATGGGCTTCTACTCCGCCATGCAGTTCCTGGCGATGGGGAGGCTCTCGATCGCAGCTCTGTGCAACGGGATAGCCGACTACAGCCTGCAGCTCGGGACCGAGTACGCGAAGTCGCGCATCGCCTTCGACCGGCCGATCGGCAAGAACCAGTACGTCCAGGGCCACATCGTGGAGTCCTTGATCGAGATCAAGGCCTCGAAGCTCATGACCTACGAGTGCGCGTGGAAATACGACCAGGGCGACGCCGTGATCCAGGAATCCTCGATCGTGAAGCTGTACTCCAGCGAGATGGTCAACCGCGTCGTCAACCGGATGATCCAGGTGCATGGCGGGATGGGGTGGATGCGCGAGCTCCCACTAGAGCGCATCTACCGGCTGGTTCGGATCTTCACCCTCGTGGAAGGCACGTCCGAGATCCAGAAATACATCATCGCCAAGACCCTCGGTCTCTAGCCAAGAGGACATGGCTCCAAGCGGAACGATCATCGGGGGATAACCAGCACCGCCTGCTCGCTCTCGATCTGGATCTCGAAGCCCCACAGGGGCAACAGATGTGACGCCAGCGCCAGCGGACGAAGGCTCGCTCGCCAGGAATCGAGCCCGGCTTCGACGTCGACGTCCTGCAAAGGGAACAGGATCCGGCCGGTCCCTTCTTCAACGCGCGCCGGCCCCGAGCTCAACTGCGAGCAGCGCGTGAGGATCTCTTCGATCAGGCCTCTGTCGGCGGTGACGTTCATCCCATCCAAAGAAGGAGCGCCCACGATACCCGCGGCAGTCGCGACAGCACCCATGTCGAG
>JBKJYP010000210.1:0-3052 GCA_046715695.1 Actinomycetota bacterium
GCGTCCGGATGGGTGGGCTCGATCTCCTCGAGCATCGACTCTTCCGTGACATCGAGTCGCACGCCGATCGCGAGCCGCAGGTCCGTGAGGACGGAGAGCCACGAGCCGATCTCACCGGGAGGGACCCAGGTCTCGATCATCCCCACGTCTCCGGCCCCCCTCTGGACATCGGCCAGAGCCGTTGCTTTCGCAGCCTGGAGCTCGTTCCCGATCAGCTCCCGGTAGCCTTCTTCGTCCTTCGAGTCCTCATATGCATCCGGGAACAACCTCTTCTTGACGGGGTCGATGTCGGGGATGTCGGCTTCGAGGAGTGTCTGCATCTCTTTCAGCAGCTCGCGTAGCAACGAGCTCTCCTGGGGGCCGACCGAAACATGAAGCTTGCCGGCCACCGGCGTGATCTGCGTCACTTAGTCGCTCTGCGACATCGTCGCCCACAGCCCGTACGCATGAAGGCGGAAGCAGTCCAATTCGGCTTTCTCGCGCGAGCCATGCGAGACGACCGCCTTGCCCTTGTGGTGCACGTCGAGCATCAGCTTCGTCGCTTTCTCGAGCGAGTAACCGAACAACTTCTGGAATACATATGTCACGTACGACATGAGGTTGATCGGGTCGTTCCAGACGATGACCATCCAGGGACGGTCGCGTTCGGTCGATTCCCCGGTCCTCGTGTCTTCGGTCGTATCGGGGGCGACGAGGGGTGTCGTGGTGCTCACTGTTGTGGGGGTGGCGGAGGGGCTGCCGGAGGTGGGACGGGAGAGGTGTGGCCGCCGAACTCATGACGAAGCGCCGACAGGACCTTCCCGGAGAACGCGTCGGGGCGCTGAGAGGAGAAGCGCGCGAACAGAGCCATCGCGATCGTGGGGATCGGTATGCCGGCGTCGACGGCGGCGTTGACGGTCCATCGACCCTCACCCGAGTCCTGTACGACCGATGACATGCCCGCGAGGCTGGGGTCTCGCGCGAGTGCAGAAGCGGCCAGGTCCAATAGCCAGGACCTCACGACGCTCCCGTGTCGCCATAGCTCTGCAACCGAGGCGATATCAACCTGCATCGGACCGTCGCGCAGCAGCTCGAAACCTTCTGCATAAGCCTGCATCAAGGCGTACTCGATCCCGTTGTGGACCATCTTCGTGAAGTGGCCCGAACCCGGTGGGCCGACGCGTAGATAGCCCCCGGCCGGGGCGAGGGCGGTGAAGATCGGTTCGAGGGCCCGGCACGCGGCCTCATCTCCACCCACCATCAAGCAATAGCCGCCCTCGAGGCCCCAGATCCCACCCGAGGTGCCGGAATCGATCAGCGTTATGCCCCTCTGGGCAAGGGCCTCGGCGCGCACGAGTGTGTCGGTGTAGTGGGAGTTGCCTCCGTCGACGATCGCGTCCCCCGGGGCCAGCAGCTGTCCGAGTTGTTGGATCGTCGACTCCGTGATGGGCCCGGCCGGGACCATGACCCACGCTGCCCTCGGTGGCGGGAGGCTCGCGATCATGCCGGGTAGGTCCATCGCGCCGACGGCCCCCTCGGCGGCGAGGGCCTGAACCGCGGCCGGGTTCACATCGAAAGCAACCACCTCGTGCCCCGACCGCAGGAGCCGACGGGACATGTCGCCGCCCATACGCCCCAGACCCACCATCCCTAACTTCATGAGGTGGCCCGATCGATTTCAGCCATGGCCGATAGTTACCCGTTCGCTCTGGCCGATCGTCGAGACGATCGGCTCTTCTTCATGTCGCCCGCCACTCTACCGACGCGCTGTGACGGAAGGGGTAAGGATGTGAGCATGAACATGCCATCCAAGATAGCGGTGTCGGTCGCCGTCTCCCTGGGCCTTGTTCTTTCGGCGGGAACAGCGCTTGCGCACGCCACATACCGCTCGTCCAACCCGGGCAAGGATGCATCGGTCGGTTCGGCACTATCCGAGGTCTGGGTGCAGGACGTTCACCTGACCAGCGAGCCGAGCGATGCGGGCCCGACGCCGACGCCGACGCCGACGCCCGTTCCTCAGCCTGAAGATCTTCCGATGAGATCGATCGTCACCGCCCTCCTCGTCGCCTTGCTGATCGGAGCCGGGGGCGGCTTCGTCTACAACGGATTGATGGGGCCGCGATCTACAGGGATCTAGACGGTCGCGTTAACCGTTTCCAGCAGCGTTTTACGGTCAACCGGTTTCGTCAGGTAAGCGCGCGCTCCGGCATCGAGAGCGCGTTCGGGGTTCTCGGCCTGAGCGTGAGCGGATACGACGATCACAGGGATCGCCGCTGTTGCCGGGTGGGTCTGAAGTTCGGAGAGGACCTCCCACCCGTCCATGCTCGGCATCCTGATGTCGAGCAGGATCACGTCGGGGGCCGCCGTTGCCGCGATCTCGATCGCCTCGGGGCCATCGGCCGCCTCGATGATGTCGTAACCGGCACCACCCAGGATCATGGCGAACAGCGCCCTGAGGTCTTCCTCGTCATCGACGACCAACACGGTCTTGCCTGTCATCGCACCTTCGGGATCGTCATGTGGAAACGCGACCCACCCGATCCATGGGCCTCGTACCAGATATCGCCACCGAAGGCCTCGACGATCCGTTTGCAGATCGTGAGCCCGAGACCCGAACCGCGGGTCGCCCCGGTGTGCTGACCTCTAGTGAAGGGATCGAACAGTCCGGGGATGAGCTCGAGGGGAACGCCCTTGCCGTTGTTGCACACGGAGACCTCGGCGAAACCGCCATGGCTCGCGGCTTCGATCCAGACAGGTCCCTCTCCGTACTTGTAGGCGTTGTCGATCAGGTTGGTCAGTACCTGGTCGAGCCGGATCTTGTCGGCTTTCACTTTGAGCCGGGGTGGGATCTTCGTTTCGATACCTCGCCCCTCGGGGGCCGGGATGTTTTCCATGGAGCGCGCCACGACTTCACCGAGATTCAGTTCCTCGATCTCCATCTGCAGCCGGCCGAACTCGAAGCCGGTGATGTCCAGGAGGTTGTTGATCAGGTTCCTCATCCGATCGGATTGGCGGTGCATCATCATCAGCGTCTTCTCGAGGTCGTCCTGATCGAGGTCCTTGAACTGTTCCA
>JBKJYP010000211.1:0-7705 GCA_046715695.1 Actinomycetota bacterium
CCGAGAGCCATCGCCGACATAAGCGTGAGCAGCGAACCCAGGACCAGGATGGTGAGCAAACGGCGACGACGGCGCTGAGCGCGAGCGAACGCGGCCTTCTTAAGCTCATCGAAGTTCTGAGGGACGACGACCCACCGGCCGGTCGAAGGCGAGGATTGAGGAGAGAGAAGCTCCAATCGCCGCCGGAATCTCTCGGCGGTCGATGATGGCGCTGTTTGTCGTGCTCGTACCGTGGCCGGTAAGAACACCCCTACCCACGCTACGATCAGGACCCCTAGAAACCCAACGGTCAAGAGCTCTTCCCCAAGCCAAGGCCGATTTTCGTCACGCTAACCCCACGAGCCCCATGAGCCACGGATTTCGCGCCTACTTACAGTCGCGATATAAGGAGCGCGTGAACTTTCCGGAAGTTCTGCAGGGTCAAGAGCCACGCGGTGCCGTTGTCGTGCCGGTCTGGATCGACAACGGCGCTCCCGTCACCACGGATCTACCTGTTCCAGAAGACCTCTCGCGCCGGATCGCCGATGCCGTCTCTTTCTCACAGGCGCACGGCTTCAAAGCTGGGGTTGCCGACACCGCAGTGATCCCCGACCTCGAAGGTGGAGCCGCCGAAGCGATCGTCCTAGCCGGGATCGGCCCCCGGGCCGAGGTGGGGGCCGAGGATCTGCGACGGGCCGCGGGAGCCGCCGTTCGCCGGCTGTCGGAGTACGAAGTAGTCACCCTCGCTCTGCATCACGCCCTCCAAGGAGACGCGGGGCAGGTGGCCGCCCTCGAAGGTGCGCTTCTCGCGACCTACTCGTTCGATGAGTACAAGACGACATCCAAAGAAGCGAGGCTGAGAACGATCTCGGTGTTGGAGGGATCTGAAGCCGCCATCGAAAGAGGGCGCATCGGCGCAGAAGCGACCGCCTTCGCACGGGATCTGATCAACGAACCGGCGTCGACCTTGACGCCCACCGAGCTCGGCCGGCGCGCGAGCCGGGCAGCAGAGGAAGCGGGGAGCTCCAGCGAGGTCTTCGACGAGAAGGCGCTTGCCGAGAAGGGATGCGGTGGCATCCTCGGTGTCGGCAAAGGTTCGATCACGCCACCTCGCCTCATCCATCTGAGCTACGCGCCGGAAGGCGCGACATCGAAGGTGGCTCTGGTCGGCAAGGGGATCACCTTCGATTCGGGCGGCCTCTCCATCAAAGACGCGAAGAGCATGGAGACCATGAAGACGGACATGTCCGGCGCCGCCGCCGTGATCGCGGCTACCTGCGCGGCGGCCCGCCTCGGGATCCCCATTGGCGTTGAAGCGTGGATCCCGGCAGCCGAGAACATGCTGGGCGATGCCGCGATGAAACCTGGTGACGTGCTGACACACCATGGCGGTCACACCACGGAGGTTCTCAACACCGACGCCGAAGGAAGGCTCGTGCTGGCGGATGCGTTGTCTATCGCATGTGAAGGCAAGCCCGATGCGATCGTGGATATCGCCACGCTCACCGGCTCGATGGTCGTGGCGCTCGGCAAGAAGATCTCCGGGCTTTTCGCTACGACCGATGCTCTTCGCGATGAGATCCTCGCAGCCGGTGACGCTGCGGGCGAGAAGCTATGGCCCTTCCCGATATTCGAGCCGTACCGGCGTGAGCTGGATTCCGAGGTTGCCGACCAGAAGAATGTCGCGACCCGTTGGGGCGGTGCGATCTTCGCCACCTTGTTCCTGTCGACCTTCGTAGATAAGACCATCCCCTGGGCTCACCTCGACATCGCAGGCACAGCGCGCAGCGAGTCCGATTCCGGTTACTTCTCAAAAGGAGGGACGGGGGTAGGCGCTCGTACGTTCCTGAACTGGCTCGAGACGCGGGCGTCTCGTTGAGCGAGGTCGTTCCCCTCGGGGTCGAGCCTCCAGCCCCGCCCCAACCCAGCCGACCCTCCCGGATGCATGGCGTAGCCATGATCGGCCTCGTCGTCTCGGCATTGTCCGGTCTCCTCGCGACGATCGTGCTCGTCACGGTCTCGTGGCCGAAGGGGGCCTCGCGTTTCATGGTCGGAGTGGTGGGATTCTCCACGCTGTCTTTCCTGGCGTGGGCCGCGATAGCTATCTTCGCTGCCGCTTCGTCCAGCGTCCCACACACCAGAGAAGATGGACAAGGGGAGAGTGATTAACCGATGGAGATAGACGGGCACCCGACCCAGGACATCATCGAAGAGCTCGAGCGAAGAGGAGCGATCCGAGTGCTGGGTGACTCCGCCGGCCCCCGCCCGGAGGCCCAACGGTTCATCGCGGAACGCCTTGGCCAGGTCGAGGGCTTCTGGATGTTCCTACCGCGCGAGACCTTCATGACCGGGTTGGACGAGATCCCGCAGCTCTGATGGAACAGGTCACGTCGGAAGGCTTCAAACAGACCCTCCGGCGATTCGCGAGCGGCGTCACCATCGTCACCGTCCGCTCGGGATCGGACAGCCACGGGATGACCGCATCTTCTTTCGCGTCCGCATCTCTCGAACCGCCTTTGATCGTTGTTTGCCTCGACAAGTCGTCACGCACCCTGCAGCTTCTGCGTGACACGGAAGCGTTCGCCGTGAACATGCTGTCGGAGGGTCAGGAAGTCCTTGCGGGCGCGTTCTCTTCCCGGGGGCCGAAGCCTCTGGCCGAGTTCTCGTCCGTCGATGCCCCGAGTGGAGCGCCCCTCCTCGATGGCGCACTTGCATGGCTCGACTGCACTACCCATGCGATCGTGGAAGCCGGCGATCACGACATCGTCCTAGGGCGCGTGAGATCGACACTGTTGGGGACCGGGCGCCCACTCCTCTATTACGAGGGGGCGTATCGCTCGCCGGCTTTCAGCTGATCTGGAGTCTGTCCCCCACGATAAGAGACCCTGGAACGGCGCCGTCCGGCAGCTCGATCGCGCACCGAGCACCCCTAACCCAACGCGTGACCCTCCAGGGGGCGACGCTGCGGCAGATATGAAGGACCTCGAGCTCTCGATCGCAGAAGACGACGTCGATGCGGTACCGCATACCGAACGTATGTATCTGCGAGGCCGGCTCGATCACCAGAGCCTCATCCTTGGCAAGCTCCCGTCCCAGCAGGCCACGGATCCGGCCGGCCGGGGTGCGTGCGAATGAGATCTGCTGTGCAAGCACGGAACCGTCACTCGATCGGATCATCCCGGCCTATCCTTTGCCGCCGGCACCGTTGCCGGCTGGAACCTTGACTCAGGAGACTGACCTTATGCAGAAGTGGGAATACGCGACCGTTCCGCTCATCTCCCATGCTCTCCAGGAGATCCTCAACCAATGGGGTGAGGAAGGTTGGGAGCTGGTGCAGGTGATCGAGAGCCAAACGACAGGAACGACCGCTTACCTGAAGCGCCCCAAAACAGAAGGGGCTTAACCGGCGCGGTAGTCCCCCGAGACCCCGCCACTCTTGGAAACGACGCGGAGACCGGATACGACGGCCCCCGGTTCCAACGACTTGACCATGTCGTAGATCGTGAGGGTCGCAACCGCGGCCCCCGTCAACGCCTCCATCTCGAACCCCGTCCGGTCCATGCCGGAGACATTCACCGTGATCGCGAAGCCCAGTTCGATCGGCAGGATCTGGACCTCCACATGATCCACCCGTACGGGATGACACAGTGGGATGAGCTCGGGCGTCTTCTTCACAGCCATCACCGCTGCGACCTTCGCGGTCGCGATGACATCGCCCTTCGGCAGCGCATCGTTGAGGATCGCATCGATCGTTCCGGGAGACAGAGAGATCTCCGCCTGGGCTTCGGCGGTCCTCAAGGTGATCGCCTTGCCCGAAACATCAGCCTGCTTCGTCAAAGGCGCGCGGCGAGTTCGATCAACCATTTCCTGAGGGGCTCCCCCAGGTCATCGCGCACCAGCGCCAGCTCGATGGATGCCTGGAGGAACGTCAGCTTCTTGCCGACATCGAAGATCGGTCCTTCGTAGACGTATCCGTAGACCTCGCCTTCGTCCGCCAAGACACTTATCGCATCGGTCAGCTGGATCTCTCCGCCTACCCCGTCGGCCGTACGTTCGATCGCATCGAAGATGCTCGAGGGCATGACGTAACGCCCCCGCGCCGCCAGGTCAGACGGTGCGTCACCCGGATCGGGCTTCTCGACCATCCCCGTGATGCGCTGGAGCCGGCCCTGCAAGGGTCCCGAGGGCTCGGCGACCCCGTAAGCACCGATGACATCCGGCAGGGTCGGCTGCACCAGCACGATCCCGGCCCCCGAAGACCACGCGCCCAACATCTCCTCGAGCGATGAAGGTCCTGAAGCAGGGGGAGGCACGATCTCATCGGCCACGAGGATCGCGAACGGTTCGTCACCTACATGGGCTCTCGCGGCGAGGATCGCATCTCCGAATCCGCGGGGCTCCTTCTGACGCACGTAGTGGACGTCCGCTAGATCCGCGATACGACGGATCTCGTCAAGCTCGTCGATCTTGCCGGCTTCTGCGAGATGAGCCTCGAGCAGCCGGGAACGGTCGAAGTGGTCCTCGATCGAAGATTTCCCGGCCCCCGTGATGATGAGGATGTCGTCGCATCCGGCAGATACCGCCTCCTCGACGACGTATTGGATGCCGGGTCGATCGACGATTGGGATCATCTCTTTCGGGATCGACTTCGTCGCAGGGAGGAACCGGGTTCCGAGGCCCGCCGCGGGGATGACTGCTTTGCGCGGCTTGGTCACTTAGCGATCCGCAGGCCGGGGGGTGGCGACGAGCCGGCCACGACGACGCGATCCCGGCCCTCGTTCTTGGCGCGGTAGAGAGCCTGGTCGGCCGCCTCGACGAGACCGGTGAGCGTCCTCCCGTGATCGGGGAATGCCGCCGCGCCTATCGACACCGTTATCTCGAGGGTTAGTCCACCGGCGACCTGGAAAGGCTCGCCACGGAGCGCGTCTAGGATCTTCTCGGCCGTGGTCACCGCGCCCTCGGGGTCCGTTTCTGTGAGGAGACAGATGAACTCCTCACCGCCATAGCGAGCGAATGTGTCGACCTCACGGAGGACGCGCCGGACCCTCTGAGCACATTCGATCAACACCTCGTCTCCTCGCTGGTGGCCGTGCTCATCGTTGACGCTCTGGAAGTGGGCCAGGTCGAGCAGGAGGATGCTGAACCTTCTATCGAATCGCTGAGCGGTCGCGAGAACCTGCTTGAACTGCATCGTGAAGTAGCGCCGGTTCCACACACCGGTCAGACCATCGGTGATCGAGAGCCTCTGGGCTTCCTCGTGAAGCATCACGTTCTCGACGGCGACGCCGCCTTGCTGTGCGAGGAATGCGACTGTATCGAGGTCGCCGGAGGAGAACGGGTCTTCCTCCGATGAGCGGTAGACCGTCATCACTCCCATCAGACGTTCCTGGCTGTAGATGGGCACGGCCACGGCACAAGGCAACTGGGGCTCCGAGGTCGTCGGCCGAGGAGCGCCCTCATCCGGCAACAGCACAGATGCACCTCTCTCGGCGACGAAACCGGCGAGACCTTCGCCGACCTTCACTCGACCGAGCGTCGAGAGGTCAACGCCCGTTGCCCGCATCGCCTGCAGTTCGTCGCGTCCGGGCGACATCGTCCAAAGGACTGCGACGTCGGCGCGCAAGGCGTCGGCGGCCATGTCGATGATCGATCTAAGGATCTGCTTCATGTCATGGGTCGACCGGAGGGTCTCCCCTACCCGCCGGACGGCGCGCTGGAGCTGGTCGCGCGAGGTGGATAACTCGTCGATCGTGACGGCCAATCGCTCGGTCATGTCATTGAAGACCACGGCCAGCTCGCCGACCTCGTCTTTGGATCGCACAGGGATGCGATGCGTGAAACGTCCTTCCAAGATGGCCCTGGCACCCTCGGTGAGCTCCTCGAGGGGCTGGGTCAGGAGACGCGCAAGGAGATACGCGAGCGCGCCGGTCAGCAAGATGACGACGGCAAGCAGCAACACCATCATTCCGTTGATGCGGCCGGCTAACTTTCCGATGGGCGCCGTCGGCGTCGAGGCGACGATAGCCATCTCGCCGGCCAGCCCTCTGGCGCCGGCTTCTACGTCCCCATCGAGATCGAAGTCGAAGTTACCTGAATAGGAAACGTCGACCTCGACCGGCCCCGTCAGGTCGGCGGTCGATGCGATCACTCGACCGCCGGCCACGAGTGAGACCTCGATGTCACCGGTGGCGGCGCTCGTGAGCATGCCCTTGTCTACCCAGAAGCCCCCAATCACGTATCCGACGGGACCCTCTCCGGGGATCGTGATGGAGATCCGACCTGTGCGGCTGAAGCCGGGACCGAGGCCGTCTTCATCGTCGAGGATCGTTGCGATCGGGGGCTCTTGGAAGCCGTCCACGAAGTCGCCCGGCACGCTCGCACTTCCGATCGTGCGCCCGCGGACGTCCAACACGACGAGGAAATCGACCGCACCGTCAGAACGGGCCACCAGCTGCTCGAGGTAGGGAGCGACCGAGGCGTTCTTGCCTCTCAGCAGAAGGGTTGCCAACTTGGTACGTCCAACAACAACGGCCTTCACCTGGTCGTCGATCACAACAACCCGGTCGTTGTAGAGCACGACCGCGGTCTCGAGGGCGGGGTTGATCGACGCGATGGAGCGCTCCTCGACCTCCTGCAGGACGACCCTTTGAAGGACGACGGCCGCCACCGCCAGCGGCAGGACCACGATCAGGATGAAGAACAGGGTGAGGCGCTTCTGCAGGCGCATAGTCCTTACTTATATCGGTAATGAGGGGTGAAAACCCGACCCCGATAGGATTAGCGGTCATGCCGATCTATGAGTACGCCTGCACGGCCTGCGGTGAACGCACCGAGGCCAAACAGACCTTCGACGACCCGCCCCTCGAGGAGTGTCCCCTCTGTGGGGGCAAGCTTCGCAAGCTCTACTCCCCCGTGGGCATCGTCTTCAAGGGGTCGGGCTTCTACTCGACCGACGCCAAGAAGGGCTCCTCCAAGGCATCCACGTCCAAGACGGCAGAGACGAAGTCCTCGGACTCGTCGAAGTCTGGATCCGAATCATCCAGCTCCAAGTCGGACTCCTCTAAGTCCGGGGGTGGGGAAACTAAGTCGCCGGCTCCGAGCAAGCCTGCGGAGAAGACCGCCTAACGAGCGGATAGCTACCGGGTTATCTTCACCAATTGCGTGAACGTCGCGACCGCTCCGGTGTCCTGACCTGTGATGTTGGCGATCAAGATCTTCTTTCCGGGCTTTGATGGGTTAGTGATCAAGGGGACCCCGGACTCAGATGCTGGGTTGATCGTCAGGTCCACCGTCAACGGGTTGCAGGTGTTGTCACTCGGGGTCGGCGCTCCCTCGATCGTCCACCCGGTGAGGGGGCTCCCCTTCACCAGGAGACGCACTCGGTTGAGTGGCTCGAGGTCCAGGAACCAGACCGCATGGACACCTGCGTCGATCTCTTCATCGGTGCGCGCACGCTCATGGATCGTTGCCTCGAGGTTATTGATTGGTACCGACAGGGGGATGCCTCCCTCGGGGCCCGGACGGCATGCGAAACCGGCCTGGATGCTCACGGTGCCCTGTCCGATGACCTCACCATTGGCCAGGCCGGGGATCGGTAGCGGTGGCGGGGCGTCGGGGATCGCATCGTCGCCGGCCACGTTGTAGCCCTTCGGAAGGACGAGCTGGAAGTTCCCGATCTCCTCGTCGTCGGCATCGAACTCGAGATGGAGGTCGACCTGAGGGTGAC
>JBKJYP010000212.1:0-8204 GCA_046715695.1 Actinomycetota bacterium
TTGTTGGGACGGTTCTCGCCGATCCCGAATGGTTTCTTGCTGACCCATAGCGACGGGTCCCAGCGGCGATGGCTCACCCGGTGAACAATATGATTCACTGACCGCAGGGTTGGATCGATGGGGGGCCCGCCCTTGCCGCAGACAACTACAGATGCAGATGCAGCACTTTACGAGGCCAAAGAGTCGGGCAGGGATCGAGTCGTCAAAGATCCGGCAACTCTCTGACTCGAGGCGTTAAAGAACCGCCGCGAGCCCAAACAGCCTCGAATATCCGATGCCCTCGGCCAGCCGGAGCCGGCGTTTCTGACGCGGCGGGGCCCGGTCGGGGCTGGCTGTGATGATCCCGGGCTCGAATCGTCGCCCACCGGGCCGGAACCAGATCGCCCTCTCATCTGAGCCCAGCGTCACGCTCCATCCATAGTGGTGCACCAACTTGTGATGGAAGTGACAGACGGTGACGAGGTTGGAGATGTTGGTCGGGCCCCCGCGAACCCAGAACTCGATGTGGTGGACCTTGAGGAAGCGGGCCATCTCGCAACCGGGGAAAGCGCAGCGATGCGAGTCGCGCTTGAGGACGGCCCGTCGCAGCCATCGAGGCGGGTCCTTGGCCACCCGACCGATGCCTGCCGTGTTGCCTTTCTTGCCGAGCAGGACGATCTCTACCGGGCCCTCACAGCAGAGCCGCCTCACCGTCTCGGCTGAGACGATCCCATCGCCTGCGAAGGAGCCGGCGCCCTCGCCGTCTGTCAACGCTGAAAGCGGAGCATGAAGGACGACCTTGGTCTCGGATAGCCGGTCCCCGGAAGAGGTGACCAACATGAACAACGCATCCCAGCGCCTCTGATCGAGAGCGGTATCCGCGTCGGTGATGTCGGGATGGACCGGCAGGGTCTTGGCCAGAGCATCGATTGCATCGATGAACGCCTTGCCTTCAGCGATCGGGCCGGACGCCTCCATCCTGAGACAGTCCTGATCGAACCACCATTGCAGGTTGCGGTCGGACTCAACCTTGTCTTCCTCGGGCTCCTTCGCTTTGGCCGCGAGGTCTGCCTTATGGCGCACCACGGATGCACTGGTGCTCTGGGCCCACCTGATCAGGCCCTCTTCGTCGAAGGCGGTTGCGAAGCGGGTGAGCTCCAGGACCTTGTCCATCGACAACCTGCCCGACTCGAGCGCGGCTGAAGTGCGCGGGAGGGTCTCGAGAGCGTGACTCGAATCGATCATCCGTTTGGCCTTCCAGTTGGAGATCTGGAAGATGCCCGACACGAGCTGGGTCGTGCTCCGGCAACCCTCGACGCGCCACAACTCAGCGCGGTCGGCGGCCGCGATCCAACGGAGTCGTTCGCGCTCTATCTCTCCCGCGGCGACGAGGGTCGCCTTCAAGCCATCGAGGATCTCGATGCGATCCGTCGCAACGATGGCCCGGATGTCTTGACGAGAAAGAGGCTTGGGCGAGGTCTGCACGGCGGCTCTTTGCATGCGTGCAGTATATCGAACGTACGTTCGATAGTCAAGGAGGCTTCGCACCTGACTGCCGACTTCTTGGGCAGCCACCCTCACTTCTTGTGGAGCGGGCGAGCTAATGCCGCCGACCGATCCGACGCTAGTTATCGGACCGAATGAATATCCGGTGTTGTGCGAGTCCCCCGGCTGTGGGCCGGAATTGCATGAGCGAAACCCTCACGCGCTACGACTAGAGAGGGCCCCAGCAAAAGGGCCCCCTCATGAAAGTGAAGGTTTTTCGCGGTCTCATCCGACGATCCCGTCGATGACGGACGCAAGCCCGAAAGTTACAAACCCGAGGCCGGTAACTAACCAGGCCCTTCGGTTCGTCATGGGTCCACGCATGGCATCCGCGAGGCTCTTTCGCCTCAAGATGACGATCATCCCAATGGCTATTCCGATTCCCCCCACCGCCACGTTCGCAGCGTTCATGGGGTGAGCCTAAGTCCGACTTTCTGTCAGATTCCTGACTTCCTGTGCAGGGGTGACTTGTTGTGCAAAGCCTAGTCAAGGCCGAGCCCGGCAAATGTTTACGGGGGTCGGCTGGATCTAGCGGCTAAGGAACCGCTTCGATGCTTACAGGCACGGAGTTGAGCACTGCGTTGCCGGAGAGCGGGTCGATCAGTTGTTCGTCGGTCAGGTCGTTGGCGGACACTCCTTGGTTCGCAGCTGCAACCGCCAGCCTGACACCGGTCCGTCCATGACCCCAGCCGTGGGGAAGGCTCACCACGCCGGGCATCATCTCGTCTGAGATCTCGACCGGCGCTTCGACCTCGCCCACCCGGGAGCGGACACGAGCGACGCCCCCTTCCGCCAAACCGAAGCGGGTCGCATCCTCGGGATGCATCAACAACGTGCAGCGATTGCTGCCGCGCATCATCGTTGGGACGTTATGCATCCAAGAGTTGTTGGATCGTAGCTGCCGGCGACCGATCAACACGACGTCCTCTGCGCTTTGGGCCGGCCGTGCGTGCAGGCGCGCTACATCCGCAACCATCTCGGGAGGCGCGAGTTCGACCTTGCCCGAGGAGGTCTTCAACGCGTTGGGGATCCGGGGTTGGAGCGGCCCCAAGTCGATCCCGTGCGGGCTGTCCTCCAGTGTCTTCAGCGATAGCCCATCCGGTCTCTCCCCGAATAGATCCCCGTAGGGGCCGGACCGCAGCCGGAAGTCGAGGATCCTCACGACGGGTGTCGCGTCACTCAAGCTCTGGAGGACGTCCGTGGCATCTCTTCCGGCGAGCGCTCCTCCCGCTGCAACCGAACGGTCGATGAGCGTCATCAGCGCCATCGCGGGGACCAGCTCGGGATCCGTCGTGACCGGCTGACCGCTTGCTACGAGGGCGATCCGGGACAGGATCTCCCATTCGTCGGGTCCCTCAGGTGGGATCGAGGGTGGTGTGTAGTTGGCGACGTTCCTTACCGCCAGTGGGTAGAAGGCGATATCGAAGTGATGCCGCGCGAGAAGGGACGGTGGCGGCAGGATCACATCCGCATGTCGCGTCGTCTCATTGACATACGGATCGACCGACACCATGAACTCCAACGACTCAAGTGCCCCGTCCAGACGCCGTCCGTTCGGGGTCGACAGCACGGGGTTCCCTCCAACGGTGATGAAGGCTCTCACCTGTCCTGGACCGGGCGTCTCCATCTCATCCGCCAGGGTGGCGGCGGGCAGCTGTCCGAACGCCTCCGGATAACCCTTGACCCGGCTCGTGAAGCGGCCGATACGCCAGCCCACCTTCCGCGGTGAGTCTGGGTCCGGGGTCGCATGCGCGGCCAGTGGGAACATCCGGCCCCCGGCTCTGTCAAGGTTCCCGGTGAGCACGTTGATCACATCGCTCATCCAGGACGTGAGAGTTCCGAATTCCTGCTGATGGGCCCCGACGCGGTCATAGACGCTCCCGGAGCTTGCGTCGGACAGCTCTCGCGCTATCCGTGTGATCGTCTCGGGCGAAAGGCCGGTGCGCGTAGCGACGGCGTCGGGCGTGAACGGCTCGACTATCGCTCGCACCTCCTCGAGACCACTCACGTGCGGGACGAGATGCCCGAGAGCGACACGCTCCTCGGCGAACAGGACGTTGCCTATCGCCATCAAGAAGAATGCGTCGGTCCCCGGACGGATGAAGAGATGCTCATCCGCCCCTGCTGCAGTCTCTGTTCGGCGGGGATCGACGACGACGACCTTGCCGCCCCGACGGCTTATCGCTTCGACCCGCCCTCGGAAGTCTGGAGCCGTGGCGAGACTCCCGTTCGATACCCACGGATTCGCTCCGAGGATCAAGAGGTACCCGGCGCGATCGAGGTCGGGGACTGGGATGAGAGTGGGGCTGCCGAACATCAGCCCACAGGAAACGTGTTTGGGCATCTGATCGACCGTTGCCGCGGAGTAGAAGTTCTTGGAACCGAGTGCTCTGACGAGGACCGCGGAGAGGATCGAGGCCGAGAGACTGTGGACGGTCGGGTTGCCCATGTAGAGAGCCACCGCATCCTTGCCGTCGCGTTCGATGATGGGTGCGAGTCCCCTTTCCATCGCCTCGAAGGCTTCGTCCCAGGACGCTTCGATCAGCTCACCACCCATGCGGATCATCGGGGCTCTGAGACGATCGGGGTCCTCCTGGAGATGCTTGACGGCGGTGCCCTTTGGGCAGATGAACCCCCGGCTGAAGACGTCGTCAGGGTCGCCTCGCACGTCGGCGATGCTGCCGTTGCTCATCGTGATCGCGAGGCCACAGGTGGCTTCGCACAATGGACACGTGCGGAAATGAGTGGTCGTCGCCGCTCCCTCTTCCAAGAGGCTCAAACACCTAGAGTATGAGCCATGAAGTCGATGTCCTTCACTCCCCCCGGCCGGAAGGCATTCGAATGGCTGGATATCGAGGATCTGACGATCGAGGCCGAGGCCACTCTCACCAACGGCCTCGGACTAGATGCGGCAACCGTCGAGGACCTGCGGGGGAAATCGCTCATCCCCCGGGTTCGCCCCTTCGATGATCGGCTTCTCCTGGTCCTCCACTCACTCGACGAGCACGGGCACCTCTTACAGATAGACCTCCTTATCGCCGAAGACCGGTTGCTCACCGTCCACCGGCGGATCAACGAAACGGTGGACCTCGATGTTGCGATGCGTGAAACGGCGCGGGTGCAGAGCGACCTGGAGGGCGGGGTCTTCACGCCCGGCTCACCGATCGAGATCGCAGTCGCGATCATCATGGCTGTCGGAGAGAACCTCGAGGCGACGCTGGCGGATGCGGCCGCGAGGGCCGGACTGCTCGATAGACGCATGCGGGAAGGGCAGACCGGGGACCCGGAGGTCTTCCTCGAAGAGTTGTTCGATGTTCGCCGCGACCTCGTGACGATCGCGAACCGAGCGGCTCAAAGCCGGGACGCTCTCACCACCACTTTGGATGTCGCTCGCAATCTCGACAACGATGGTGGGGCGTTGATCAAAGCGGCCAGGGACCGGTTCGAGCGCCTTTCACATGTGTGCGACGGCGAGCGTAGCTTCCTTCAAGAGGTGCTGGACTATCACGAGCATCGAACGAACACGAAGATGAATTTCGCGATGGAGCGTCTCGCTCTTGTCGCTGCCGTGGTACTTCCCATCAACGCATTGGCCGGGATCGTCGGGATGAACACGATCGCCACCAACGAGACGAATCTGCTCCACACCGCAGCTCTCATCGTTTCCATGATCGCCCTCGCCGGCATCATCTTGCTATGGGCGAAGAGGAAGGGGTGGTGGTGAGGAGCTAGGCAGGCTTCGCGCGTGAATCCTGAGAATCCACCAATTCACTGTAGTGACCACCCAGGGCCATCAGCTCCTCATGTCTGCCCTGCTCTACGAATCTCCCCGCCACCATCACCACGATCAGATCGGCGCGGGCGACGGTGCTTATCCGATGAGCGATCACTATCCGCGTGCACGAGAGCCCCTCGAGGTTCTCGTAGATCCGTCCCTCGATCACAGCGTCGAGCGAGCTCGTCGCCTCGTCGAGTAGAAGCACGGGTGGATCGTGCACTAGAGCACGGGCCAAGGCGATCCGCTGTCGTTGGCCTCCCGAAACCGAAGCTCCGGAGTCGGACACGACGGTGTCGTACCCAAGTGGCATCGCTGCGACATCGTCGTGGATACACGCGAGGCGCGCCGCCCGCTCGATGTCTTCGGGCGCGGCTTCCGGGGAGGTCAACCCGATGTTCGCCCCGATGCTCGTCCCGAACAGATACGAACTCTGCGGCACGATGCCTAACTGGCCCCGTACGGAGCCGGCTTCCAGGGTCCTCAGGTCTTTGCCGTCGTAAAGCACCCTGCCCTCGCTCGGTGTGTACAGACCGAGGATCAGATGAGCCAGGGTGGATTTCCCCGATCCCGATGGGCCCACTATCGCAACCGTCTGCCCCGCCTCCACCTCGAGTGACACCTTTGCGACGACGTCGGCACCCTTCGGTGAGTAGCGGAAGGAGACATCCTCGAGGCTTATCCGGCCAGACAATGGTCCAGCGGGCTCGACCTTGCTCAGGTCTTGTTCCGGTGCTGCATCTAGGACGTCGTTGATCCGTTCCATGTAGCTGCTCAACGCCTGCAGCTGAAGGCCGGTGACGATGAGGCTCGATACGGGGAATAGGAAACCGACCGCGAGGGCGTTGAGGGCAAGCATCGTGCCGAGAGTGAGGTCGCCATTCAGCACTCCGAGCGTCCCCACCGTTAGGACGACCAGAGGTGACGCCACCCGCACCGCGCCGTTGAGAGATTCGATGAGCGCGTTCAATCGACCTCGAGCGAGCCCGGCATTGATCTCGTCGACGAACAGGTTCGACCACCTGGACACCGCCCGCCCTTCGGCTCCGATGGATTTCAGGGTCTCGATCCCCGTAACCAGTTGAGCGAGGTAGCCCTGCGAGCGTGCTTGCGCTTGGAGGTTCTCCGCCATGACCCTCTGCATGGGTTTGTGTGTCGCGATGAGGATGGATATCTGCATCGAAGCCAACCCCAGCACCACGAGCCCCATCAGCGGGCTCACCGCGAAGATAAGGATCAGATAGCCGGTCACCATCGTGCCGTCGAGAAGCGTCGATATAGCCGTGGTGGTCAGGATCTCTCGAACCGTGGCGTTGGAGTTCAGCCGAGCCATCAGGTCTCCCGTCGAGCGCTGGAGAAAGAACTCGTAAGGGAGCTTCACCAGATGGCCGATGAAACTTGTCGAGATCACTCTGTCCAGGTGGGCACGCATACCGATCAGGAGATGGGCGCGTAGGAACGTCGCGAACATATGGAAGACAACCATCGCGAGGAGCCCGAGCAACACCACCGAGAAGAGATCGCGGTCTTCCGCCGGCAACACCCGATCGACCACAACTCCGGTCAGGATCGGGGTGGCGAGCGCGAACGTCTGGATGAAAAGTGAGATGAACCCCACCCTCCACAGGAGGCGGGACTGGCGGAGGATCGGCTTGAGGTAACGCCATGCACCCTTCGACCTGCCCGATGAGGTTTCGAAGTTGGGCTGTGGCGTGAGGATGATGGCAACACCTGTGAACGACTTGGAGAAGCGATCCATCGGTATGCGCAAGCGACCGAGCGCCGGGTCGAGGACATCTACACCATCACGAACCACTCGATCGAAGACGACGAAGTGGTTGAACTCCCAGTGGAGTATCGAACCGCGCTCGAGGAACCTCAAGGCGTCGAGGTCGAGGCTCACCCCCCGTGCATCGAGGCCCATCGCCCGACCGGCTTCTACTAAGGAGGCCGCACTGACACCGTCGCGTGAGGTGTTGGTCGCTCGACGGATCTCCTCGGGGCTCACGTTCCGGCCGTGAAAACCGAGGGTCATCGCGAGACAGGCGGATCCACAGTCGCTCACTTCGAGTTGCTGGATGTAAGGGATCCTTCTACGCATCTTCGCCACCCAACAGAGTGCGCAGCCCCGGCACCAGCGCCGTGATCGCCGGATCAGATCCCACGATGATCCGTGCAGTCATCCCCACCCCACGGTCACCGGTTGCAGATGTCACGACCACGGTCCCGTCGAAGGAGACGACCTCCGCACTGATCCCTCCGAGCTGGACCACCTGACCCGGAGCTATGTCACCTAATGACCCCACCGGCCGAAGGACGACGACCCGCCCGCTGTCATCGAGGGCGGCTATGCCCAGCACCGCTCGGTCGAGCCTGATCGTCGAAGCCAGGATGATGCCCACGATGAAGACCCCAACCAGGGCATAGAAGGCCCAGGTGGTCCATGGCGGGGCGGCACGGAGGACATCACCTCGCTCGGCGCGTTGGGTTCGATGCTCCAACGCGTCGGTTCTGAATATCGACCCTTCGTCGTCCACCAGCGTCCTACCCTCCCGGCCTCGATCGTCGAGACGATCGGCTTTCATCCAATCTTTTCCAGTTTCTACCCAGCCAGCCCGCGAAGCTTGCAGATGACTGCTCCGTGCGACAGAATGCCGGAAATCGGGAGAAAGGATCAGCATGGGAGCTGAGAAGAAGGCTGCGGCTAAGGGAGCACCGAAGTTCCGCGAACTGTTCATCGAGGAACTCGCCGAAGTACACGGGGGAGCAGACACTGGCCTAAAGGAGCTCCTCGAGAAGCTAGGTTGTTGCGACAGCACCATGGCTTGTTGCGAAGAGGGGCCGGGTTGCTGCTAGAGCTCTGCTTGTAAGTAACCTTGTAAGTAACGAAAGGGATAGGTATGGC